>NZ_CDRVMA010000002.1:0-286516 GCF_977072315.1 Adlercreutzia sp. CNCM I-6215
CCTCCCGATTATCGGCGCTGCATGGAACAGGCATCGGCGCTGTGGACATACATCATCGGCGTAGCGTGGAACAGTCACCGCTCAGGCGTACCGTACGCAATCTTACGTGTTTTCAGAGTCACGCAAGATTCAATACTTCTAATGACATGTCGTATTTTAGTATAGTTGCGTCTTACTTTGACGCAGACGAATGATAACGGAAGCCAACATATCTGTTGATCTTCTAGTTTCTCGCATCAGATATCGCCCTGGCCTTTCCGACTGTGGTCCACAGACGACGCCACAAGGAAAACGAGCGATTTCGACTGATTGACTTTTCCAAGCCGTCACCCAACTACCACTTGCAGGATCAACGCATATGAACGAATCCTGCAGGCGGCTTCGTTCAACATTCACGCATTTGCATGGATTCTGCCTGGGAAACAGTGCCAATTCACCGTTTCTGAAATACCTGGTCGGAGCTACGGAAGATGCGCATGACAAAAAGGCTGACCAAGGTCAGCCCCTACGGGACAACTTCGAGAATTTTTAGTTGCGCATTTCCGCTACGGCGCGGGCGTGCTTACCGGAGAAGGCAACACCCCAGCGCACCGAAGGAACCCCAGCATCGATATATCCGCGGTCGGCAATTTGGACGAGGGCTTCTGCCGCCAGCGCTTCGAGCGTCTTTTTGTCTGCATCTTTCGCGTGCTTTACCTCTACGACGATAACGGGAGAGTCCGGCCGTTCAGGATTCACCACGATATCGGGACGGCCGTCGCCCGCTTCTCGGTTGGAGAGCGGATTGGCGTAGCCGGGCACGCCGAACAGGAGGCCCAGCATCAGCATGTGGTAACTGTTCTCGCGCACAAGATCGAAGAAGCTCGCCGAGTTCGCCAACACGCGCTCAAGCTCCGATTCCAGCACTTCCGCGTTCCCAGTCACCAGCGCCCGGTGCATATCCCGCAAATAGTCGCGGTTGCCCGCCATCTCGGCGAAGCGGTCGACGATCTCCTTGCGGTAGAGGCGCCCCACCTCGCGGTTGGGAATGCGGAGGCGCCGCATATACTCGGAGTCCCCGGGGAATGCCACGTCGTCGGTGGTGAGGTAGCCCGACAGGTACAGCATCGACCAGAGCGCCTCGGGCCGAATGCCCACATCGGGAAAGACCACGCCCAGATCGAGCGCCGCGTCCACAACGCCTCCCGGCTCGGCCAAGGCGAGCACTTGGGAAAAGGTGCGTCCGTCGGAGGCGCGCAGGGCGTCCCCCAGCACGCTGTTGCTGGAAGTGTTGCCCCAGTAGATATCCACGGCGCATCCACGGCTGAAGTAGTTCAACAGGCTCCAGGGGTTGTACACCTCGAGATTGCCGAAACGGTAGCCATCGTACCACTCCTTGGCCGCAGGCACTCCATCTTCTCGACCGAGGTAGCTCGCGAGCGCCTCCACATCGGCCTGGGTAAAGCCATAGCGCTCGTCAGAGGCCACGTTCAGGGAAGTGTTGACGTCCAAACTGTTCAGATCCGAGAAGATCGACTCCTTGGTGACGCGCTGCACGCCGGTGAGCACGGCGGCGAACAAAGCAGAATTATCTTTCAGCGCCCCAGTGAGCCAGCTCTTGAGAAAATCCACGATCTCCCGGTAATAGCCGTTGGTGTAACCGGCCATGACCGGAGCATCGTACTCGTCGATGAGCACGACCACCGGCGAATCGTGGTGCTTCATCAGAACTTGCGTGAGGAAAAGGAGGGAGGAACTCAATTCTCCTTCGGATGCCTCGCCTCGCGCCAAACACTCGAAAAGCTCTATCTCGTAGTCGCTTAGCGCTTCACTTTCTGCAAGATACCCGTGCCGTCTGCATTCAAGTCCCAGATTAGCCCGAATAGCTGACTCGAATTCCCGCCAGCTCGGGCTCTTCATATTGTTGAACGAGAAACGGATCACGGGATAAGCCTCGCAGTGGCGGCGATAGGCTCCCCCGTCGGCCTCCCAGATCTCAAGGCCCCGGAAGAGCCGCTCCGCATGCCCCGAGCCGATGTCGTTCGGGTTGGGGATCTCCAGGAAGCGCTGGAGCATGCTCAGGTTGAGCGACTTGCCGAAACGACGGGGCCGGCAGAACAGCGTCGCCACGGCCCCGCTGTCGAGCACATCGGCGATGAGCATCGACTTGTCGATGTAGACCTTGTTGCCCACCACGCTCTCGAACACGCTGTCGCCGATGGGCAGCCGCTTGCGACCGGCGAGGTCGGATACGCGCACATCGCCCACGCGGTAGATGCCGTCGTGCAAGATTCCTTCTTCAGCCATGGCGCTGCCCTTTCTCGTTTCCACTAGGGCCATTCTAGCGCAAAAGAAAGGGGCCGACGATGCGGCTCCCTTATCCATCAGGTATACGGGGTTTCCCTAGGCCTTCTTCTTGACGATCTTCTTGACCGTCTTCACCTCGGCCTCGCCGGCAGTGGCGTAGGCGACCTCGGGCTCGTCCTCGACGATCTCGATGATCTCCTCGACCTCTTCGTCGTCCTTCTTATCGAAGGCCATGCCCTCGCGCAGGCTCTTCACGGTCTTGCCGAGGGAGGCGCCGAGTTTGGGGAGGTTCTTCGGCCCGAAGATGAGCAGCACGACAACGAGGATGATAACGAGCTCAGGCACGCCCAGTCCGAGAATCTTCATAGTGGGTAATCTCCTTCTTTGCTTCGAAGCCGGCCGGGACACTCCTTGCGCCGCGCTTCACCGTTTTTTTCGTTTCGACGCCGCCCACTATGCCCCCTTCCAAGCCTCCTGCCTATCACGCAGACTCGTGATTTTGTCACGTGGCGAAGAAATTTCCCTGTCACACCTTTACGTGACAAAGCTCGTTTTCGCTGGTCAGAAGCTTACGCAAAAAAGGGCTGACCGAGGTCAGCCCCTACGGAACAACTATGGGAGATTTTTCCTACTCGTGGATCCAGCTGAACATGCCGCGGATGCGCTCGCCGGTCTTTTCGATCTCGTGGCTGTTGATGGCCTCGCGCTGCTCGATGAGCCACGCATGGCCGTTCTTGCAGTCGGCGACGAACTCCTCGGCGAAGGTGCCGTCCTGGATGCGGGCCAGAATCTCTCGCATGGCCTCGCGGCTCTGCTCGTTGATGACCTTCGGGCCCGCGTAGTACTCGCCGTACTCGGCGGTGTTGGAGATGGAGTAGTTCATGAAGTGGATGCCGCTCTCGTACATGAGGTCGACGATCATCTTCATCTCGTGGTAGCACTCGAAGTAGGCGAGCTCCGGCGGATAGCCCGCGTCCACCAAGGTCTCGAAGCCGGCCTTCACCAGCTCCACCAGGCCGCCGCAGAGCACGGCCTGCTCGCCGAAGAGGTCCTCCTCGGTCTCCTGGGCGAAGGTGGCCTTGATGACGCCGGCGCGCGCACCGCCCACGCCCCAGGCGTAGGACAGCGCGATATCCCACGCGTCGCCCGTGGCATCCTGGGCCACGCAGATGAGGTCCGGCACGCCGGAGCCCTCGGTGTACTGGCGGCGCACGATGTGACCGGGGCCCTTCGGCGCGCACATAATGACGTTCACGTCCTCAGGCGGGGTGATGTAGCCGTAGTGGACGTTGAAGCCGTGGGCGAAAGCGAGGGTGTCGCCGGTCTTCAAGTGCGGGGCGATGTAGGTCTCGTACACCTCGGGCTGCAGCTCGTCGGGCACGAGCACCATGATGAGGTCGGCCTCCTCGGCGGCCGTGGCCATGTCGGTGACGCGCAGGCCGGCCTCCTCGGCGGCCTCGATGGAGCGCGAGCCCTCGCGCAGGCCCACGCGCACGTCGCAGCCGGAGTCCTTGAGGTTCAGCGCGTGGGCATGACCCTGGGATCCGTAGCCGATGATGGCGATCTTCTTGTCCTTGATGATGTCGGGGTTGCAGTCCTGTTCGTAGTAGATGGTGACGGCCATGGGTTTTGGTTCCTTTCTCTTGTTGCCTTTTCTATTTCCTAATCGCGCGAGCTGCGGGAGAGGGCTACTTTGCCGGTGCGGACAGTTTCCTTGATGCCGTAGGCGCGCAGCAGATCCTCAAGGCCCCGAAGCTTCGCGTCGTCGCCGGTGGCCTCGATGGTGAGCGAGCTTTTGCCCACGTCCACGATCTTCGCGCGGAAGATGTTGGCGATCTCGATGATCTCACTGCGGCGCTCGGGCGCGGCATTCACCTTGAACAGCACCAGCTCGCGCTCGATGGCGCCCTCATCGGTGAGGTCGGTGATCTTGTGCACGCTGATGAGCTTGTGCAGCTGCTTGGTGATTTGCTCGTAGGCCACGTCGTCGGCGAGCACGATGGCGGTGACGCGCGAGAGGGTGGGGTCTTCGGTGGGGCCCACGGACAGCGATTCGATGTTGAAGCCGCGCCGGGAGATGAGGCCTGTCACACGGGACAGCACGCCGGGGCGGTTCTCAACCAGGACAGACAGAACGTGCTTCATCGCGCGCCCCCCTTCTCTTCGTCGCCGTCGCGGAACAGGGTCTTCCAGTCTTCGGGGCGCACGTCCACGGTGGAGCCGTCCTGACCCAAACGGGCGCCCGTGTCCTCGGGGTCTATCTCCCAGCGGCCGCCGAACTGGGCGTCCAGCTTGGCGCAGGGAGAGGTGGCGGCCGCCGCGCCGGCCGCGGCCGCCCGGGCCCGCAGAGAACCCGGGGCGGCGGGCACATCGGTGCGCACGGCGCCCACGGCCACGTCGATCGCCCCCATGACGTCGCCCAAGGCCGCCCCCGGCGCCACCATGGGATAGACGTTCTGATCGGGAGAAATGGCCACGTCCAAAAGGTAGGGCCCCGCTGCGGCCAGCATGCGCTCGATAGCAGCAGCGACCTCGCCGGGCGCCTCCACGCGCTCGCCCTCCCAGCCGTAGGCCTCCGCCAGCTTCACGAAGTCGGGCACGGGCGCAAGCAGCGTCTGAGAATAGCGCTTGTCGTAGAACAGCTTCTGCCATTGGTGGACCATGCCGAGGCAGCGGTTGTCCAGGATCATGACCTTCACGGGCACGCCGTTGATGGCGGCCGTGGCCATTTCCTGGGAGTTCATCTGGAACGACCCGTCGCCGGCGATGCAGACCACCGTGGCATCGGGGTTCGCCACCGCCGCTCCGATGGCGGCCGGGAAACCGAAGCCCATGGTGCCCAGACCCCCTGAGGAGAGGAAGGTGCGCGGGAACTCCCGGGGCAGGAACTGGTGCGCCCACATCTGGTGCTGGCCCACCTCGGTGGTGACGATGGAGGCCGCCGGATCCAGCTGGCGTCCCAGCTCGGCGATAACGAGCTCGGGGACGATCTCGTCGCTCTCCTCGTTCTCGGCCATGTTCGGGTGGTAGAACGGGTAGCGGGCGCGCCACGCGTCGATATCGGCGATCCACTGGTCGTCGCGCGGGGTGGCGCCGTCCTTCTCGAGCACCTCGAGCATGCCGGCGATGATGCCCTTCAAGTCGCCCACAATGGGCACATCGGCATCGCGGATCTTCCCGATCTCCGCCGGGTCGATGTCGATGTGCACGATCTTCGCGTTGGGGGCGAACTCGGTGACGCGCCCGGTGACCCGGTCGGAAAAGCGCGCGCCGGCGACGATGATGAGGTCGGCCTCGGTCATGGCCATGTTCGAGTACTTCGCCCCGTGCATGCCCACCGGCCCCAAATTCAGCGGATGGCTCGCGGGCACGCCGCCCTTGCCCATGAGGGTGACGACGGCGGGAATGCGCATCTTGTCCATGAGGGCCACAATCTCGTCGGTCGCCTCTGATGAAATGACGCCGCCGCCGACGTAGAGCAGAGGTTGTTCCGCCTCTTCCAGAAGGCGGCAGGCGGCGCGAATCTGCTTGGCGTTGCCGCGGTAGGTGGGCTTGTAGGAGGGCAGGTTCACCGCATCCGGGTACTCGAACACCATGGTCTCGCCAGCCACGTCGCTCGGGATGTCGATAAGCACGGGGCCTGGGCGCCCCGTGACGGCGATGTGGAAGGCCTCGCGGATGGTGCGGGTGAGCTCGTCGGTGGATTGCAGCAGATAGGAGTGCTTGACCACGGGCATCGTGATGCCCACGATGTCGGACTCTTGGAACGAGTCGGTGCCGATGACCCCCCGGCCCACCTGGCCGGTGATGACGACGAGGGGCACGGAGTCCATGTAGGCCGTGGCGATGCCGGTCACCGTGTTCGTGGCGCCCGGCCCCGAGGTGACGATGGCCACGCCGGCGCGCCCGGTGGAGCGGGCGTAGCCGTCGGCCATGTGCACGGCCCCCTGCTCGTGGCGGGCGAGCACGTGGGTGATCTGGTCGGAGTCGTACAGCGCGTCGTAGAGCTTGATGGCCTGGCCGCCCGGGTAGCCGAACACCGTCGTCACCCCCTCGGCCTCGAGGCTGGCGACGACGGCCTCGGCGCCAAGCATGGTGCGGCCCTGCTTGGCCGTGCGCGAGCCCGCACCCCGGGGCGCGCCTTGGGTGGCGGCGTTGCGCCGGACCGGCGTTGTCGGCTTGCCCTCGGCCGGCGTTGCCGCGCTTGCGGCTGCAGTGCTGTCGTTGATATCGCTCACAGGATGATCGCCCCCTTGTCAGCAGAAGTTACCAGTTTCGCGTACTTGGCCAACACGCCCGCATCGTGCTTGGGCGCCGGTGGCTCCCACGCCGCGCGCCGGCGCGCGAGCTCCTCGTCGCTCACGTTCAGCGTCAGCGCGCCGCCCTCGATGTCCACGGTGACGGAATCGCCCTCGCAGATGAGGGCGATGGGGCCGCCGGCCGCCGCCTCGGGGCTCACGTGCCCCACGGCCGGCCCCTTGGTGGCGCCGGAGAAGCGCCCGTCGGTGATCAGGGCCACCGAGGTGGAAAGCCCCATGCCGCAGATGGCCGAGGTGGGCGCGAGCATCTCGCGCATGCCCGGGCCTCCGGCCGGCCCCTCGTAGCGGATGACCACCACATCTCCCGGGACGATCGCGCCGCCGTTGATGGCCGCGCAGGCCGTCTCTTCCGAATCGAACACGCGGGCCGGCCCGGTGTGGCATAACATGGACGGATCCACCGCCGCCTTCTTCACCACCGAGCCGTCGGGCGCCAGGTTGCCGTAGAGCACCTTGAGGGCGCCCTGGGCGGAATAGGGGTTCTCGCCCGTGCGGCACACCTCGCCGTCGCCCGGGGGGCAGCATCTCGCCAGGTACTCGGGCAGAGGCCCCATGCAGGTGAGCGCGCTCTCGTCCAGCAGCCCCAACCGCCCCAGCTCCCCCATGACCGCCGGCACGCCGCCGGCACGGTACAGGTCGATGAGCGGGCGCGGGCCGGAGGGCGCGAGCTTCACCAAGTGCGGCGTGCGCGCGCTGGCTGCGTCCCAGTCGGCCATGGTGATGGGGCATCCCGCTGCGTTCGCGATGGCCGTCAGGTGCAGCACCGTGTTCGTGGAGCCGCCGAAGGCCATGTCGCATTCCATGGCGTTGCGCACGGCCGCCGCATTCAGAATGTCCTTGATGCGCACGTTATCGCGGAGCAGTTCCATCACCTTCATGCCCGCGCGCTTGGCCAGACGAATCCGCTCGGAGTAGACGGCCGGCACGGTGCCGTTGCCCGGAAGCGCGATGCCGAGCGCCTCGCACAGGCAGTTCATGGAGTTCGCCGTGAACATGCCCGAGCAGCTGCCGCAGGTGGGGCAGGCCGTGTCCTCGAGGGCGGCCAGCTCGTCTGCGGTCATGGTGCCGGCCGCCACCTTCCCCGCCCCGTCGAAGAGCGTGTTCAGATCGGTGGAGCCCTCCCCGTCCGGGCCCGTGCCGGGAAGCATGGGGCCGCCGGAGACGAACACCGTCGGCACGTTCGCCCGCAGCGCGCCCAAGATCATGCCGGGAACGATCTTGTCGCAGTTCGGGATGCACACCAGGCCATCGAAGGCGTGCCCCATGACGGCGCATTCCACGGAATCGGCGATGACCTCGCGCGATACGAGCGAGTAGTGCATGCCCTCATGGTTCATGGCGATACCGTCGCACACGCCGATGGTGGAAATTTCGAAGGGGACGCCACCGGCCATATAGATGCCGGCCTTCACGGCCTCGGCGATCTTGTCCAAGTGGGTGTGCCCGGGAATGACGTCGTTGCGCGAGCTCAGCACCGCGATGAAGGGGCGGTCCATCTCCTCGTCGGTGATGCCGTCCGCTTTGAGCAGGCTGCGGTGCGGCGCGCGCGCCACCCCTCGCTTGATCTGGTCGCTCCTCAGTTCCATAGGCCTCGCTTCCTCTCGCGCTGCGTCTCCAAATACACAAAAACCCGCTGCAAGATGCACCGGGCCGGAAAACGAGACAGCCGTGCGACGACGCGCACAGGGAGGCTCTACGACAGATAACGGTGTCGCCGGTCCGACGCTACTTGCCCCCTTCGGCCCGGCGGTAAGCCTGTCAACCGAAAGGTCGTTCGCACCGAACTGCTCAGAGGTGGCTGTTCGGGTCGCCCACCGCCTGCTCGCACCAACCGCAGGCTCTCTTCAGATGGGTTCGCCCCTACTTTTCCTCGTCAACGCATTTCATCGGTATTAACTTGGCTCGGGAGTTTAGCACTCCTGCGATCAATCGCAAGGCTTTTCGCTCATATTTCTACGGGAATCTGACGAAACGGGCACGGGCGGTGACAAATGGGCCGCGCCGCTGTGACGTTTGACGGTCCGTCATGGAAGCTGACCGGCCATTCCGTAGACTGTTCAGGAAAGGGAAACGTCTATTCAGGAGAGGATACGGCCATGAGCACCGCTACCGTCCATCGTCGCAAGCTGGCAACTACCGGGGCCGTCCCCTCGGGCGCCTCCGCAGCAAAGCCGAGGTCTCGCTCCCGCCGCCCTTCCATCATCGGCGACCCCCGAAGCACCGTTCCCGTTCGGTCGCAAGGTGCCGAGCAACCGACACGGGCCGTCCGCGCCGCTTCCCTGCACCCGCGCCCCGCTGCCGCGGGCAACTTCGTGCCCGATCCGGTCACCCTCGGGCTGACCGAGCGCGCCGAGCACCCCATGCTCACACCTTCGTTGCACGCCTTCCGCGCCTACGCCTCGAACCATCCGGAGTTCTCCGAGCTGAAGGCCCGGGGCCTCCTTCCCATGATGCGGGCCCACCAAGGATTGCGCCTGGCCATCTTCGGCGTCGCCGCCGCCTTGGTGCTGCTTCTCGTAGCGCTTCTGGTCTACTGGTGGCTCCTTCCGGCTCCCGCCGCCGCCGACTCCCCTTACGCCACCGCCGATGCCGGCGCGGCCCAGAGCACGGCCGTGGACCGGTGGGGGCAGGGCACGGTGCCCTCCCTGTACCAGAACGACGCCTCTTGGGCCGACGTCCCCTACGGCCAGGCCACGTTGGCTTCCACCGGGGCTGCTCCCGTGGCGCTGGCCATGGCTTACGTGGCCGCGACCGGTGACACCGAGTACACCCCCGTCGCGTTCGCCCAATGGGCCACCGATCACGACCTGACCGCCGCCGGCACCGACACCGTCGCCTCGTTCCTGCAACAGGCCGGCTCCGCGTTCGGCCTGGCCGTCGAGCCGGTGGAAGTTGACGCGCAGACGCTGCGGCGCGCCATCGTCTCGAATGTGCCCGTGCTCGTCGTCACCCAGCCCGGCACCTTCGCGCCGACAACCTCGGTGGTGGTGCTCGACGACATCGACAAGGACTCCCGCATCGTGCTGCACGACCCGACGAGCCCGAGCCGCTCGGCCAAGAGCTGGGCCTTCGACGACATCACCGACGCCGCCGCGCTCGCTTTCACGGTGCATGAGGCGTGATTTGTCCCTAGGAGAGCCGACGGCTATGGGCTAAAGTGGAAGGGAACAGCCCCTTCGAAAGGAAGCCCTATGGATTATCGTCAAGTTACCGTGCATCCCGAATCGCACATCGCCCCCAACGCCACATTGGTGGGCCATGTGGAAGTGGCCAAAGATGCCACGATCCTGTTCAATGCCACGCTGCGCGGCGATTACGGCAGCCGCATCGTCGTGGGCGAGGGCTCCAACGTGCAGGAGAACAGCTGCCTGCATCTCGATTACAACCAGGACTGCATCGTGGGCCGCGGCGTGACCATCGGCCACGGAGCTGTGGTGCATGGCTGCACCCTGGGCGACAACGTGCTCGTGGGCATGGGGGCCGTCGTCATGAACGGGGCCGTTATCGGCGCGAACTCGCTCGTGGCGGCCGGCGCCCTGGTGACCGAGGGCATGCAGGTGCCGGAAGGGTCGCTTGTGGTGGGCGTGCCGGCGAAGGTGCGCCGGGCGCTGACCGAGGAGGAAATCGCCGGCAACCGCGAGGCGGCCGAGGGCTACGCCGTCATCGGCCGCGACCTGGCCGAGCAGGGCATCCTCTACTGGGGCGCCGACATCCCCGCCGACGCGCGCACCATCGCCCTCGCGCGGGACTAGCTAGAGGCGGCGCACTGCCAGATGAGTCCGTAGGGGCTGACCTTGGTCAGCCCCTAATGCTCGAAAGCCGTAAAGGCTATCGCATTGGCGCCGATCATCTCGCGACAGGGGGGGGCGACCGAGGTCGCCCCCCTACAGATGGGCTTTCGCACTAGTTTTCACGAGCGAAACGCGCTATATCTCGCGAAGTATCCCTTCAATGAGCCGGCAGAAGTCGGCTTCTCTTGTTTGGGCCACCTCGTGCACCTCCTCGTCGGAGGGACTCGCGCCCTCCACCCCGCAGGCCATGTTGCTCACGAGCGAGATGCCGAGCACACGAAGGCCCACATGGCGCGCGGCGATGACCTCCTCGCATACGGACATGGCCACGGTGTCGGCGCCCCAAGAGCGGAACATCCGAATCTCCGCTGGCGTCTCGAAGGAGGGGCCGAGCAAGCCCAGGTACACGCCCTCCTGCACGGGAATGGCCAGCGCCTCGGCGGTCTGCCGGGCCAGCTGGCGCAGGGCCGGGTCGTAGGCATCCAACATCGAGAAGAACCGCGGGGCCATGGCGTCGGGCTCGGTGCCCGTGATGGGGTTGCGGCCCGTGAAATTCAGCTGGTCGGTCATGATGCAGAAATCGCCGACGCGGCAGCCCTCGTTGATGGCGCCGGCGGCATTGGTAGTGATGAGCATGTCCGCGCCGAGTGCCGCCATCAGCCACACGGGGAAGGCGACCTCTTGGGCGGTATAGCCCTCGTAGCCGTGGAGCCGCCCCTGCATGGCGAGCACCCGCCTGTCCCCGAGCGTGCCGGCCACGAAGCGCCCCACATGCCCGTTGGCCGTGGAGACGCCCATGCCGGGCACCTCGCCGAAGGGGACGAAGACGGGATCGGCGATGCGCTCGGCCAGAGGACCGAGCCCCGATCCCAAAATTAACCCGACTTCCGGCCGGAAAGCGCCCAGGCGCTCCTCCATCACCGCCTGGGCCTCATCCAGCGTCCCCCTCAGGTTTTCCAGAGCCATAGAGAATATCCTTCCTAGCGTTTCGCCACCAGTACGCGGGGTCTTCCCGTCAGATCGTCCACGATATGCACGTCGACGAATCCCGCTTGCTCGGCCACGGCACGGGCGGCGTCCATGTGCCCCTCGTACAGCTCGCAGGCGAGCACGCCGCCAGGCTTCAGGGCCCGGGCGGCCCACTGGGCGAGCGGCCGGAACAGATCGAGCCCGTCGGCGCCCCCGTTCAGGGCGAGCGTCGGCTCGAAATCGGCCACCTCGCGCGGAATGCCAGCCATAACGGCGGTGGGCACATAGGGCGGGTTGGAGACCACGGCGTCGAAGGTGCCCATGCGCTTCTCGCCGATGCCGGAGCCCAGCGAGCACTGCAGCACGGCCACGCGGTCGGCAAGCCCCAAGGCCTCGGTGTTTTCCTTGGCGAGCGCCACCGCCTCCGGCGCGACATCCGTGGCGATAACCCGCACATCCGGGTGCTCGTAGGCCAGCGAGCAGGCGATGCAACCGGATCCCGTGCACAGGTCGGCCACGAGAAGGCTTTTGCGAGTCTCATCCATGCCTGCAGACGAGGGGCGACCGAGGTCGCCCCCTACGGAGGAGTCCTCCGCAGCACCACTCGGTTCGGCTGCCGCATCAGCGTCGTCGTCATTCGCAGCCGAGGGGCGACCGAGGTCGCCCCCTACGGAGAGGGAAGCAGATTCCCCCGCCTCCTCCAGGGCCTTCTTCACGGCGGCGACAGCCTCGCGCTCCTGCTCGGCGGCCTCGGGGTTCCACGCCACGTCGCGGGGGCCGGGCGTCGGCAGCGCCGCAAGCACTTCGCTCACAAGCACCTCGGTCTCGGGCCGCGGGATGAGCACGCCGGGGCGCACCTTCACGGTGATGTGCCGAAAGGCCACTTCCCCGGTGATGTACTGCAGGGGCTCACCCGCGCCGCGCCGCCGCACATAGCCGCGCAGCACTCCCCGCTCGTCCTCCGAGAGCGGCCGGTCGAAATTGATGAACAGCTGGGTGCGCGAGAGCCCACAGGCCTCGGAGAGCAGCCACTGCGCCGAGAGCCGGGGATTCTCATCCCCTTTGTCGGCCAGGTACCCTTCAGTCCATTCCAGCGCTTTCTTTATCGTCCATTCAGACATCGGGTTAACGGCCTTTCAGTAGTGTAGAAGTCAGGCGCGGACAGGAGGCGATGGTGCCGCGCGCAGTTCATTCAATGGCATCCGTGAAAGCCGCAACCCTTTGCAAGCCCTGCCATTGAATGCTGTTTGAGCACGGTGCCGTCGCCTCCTGGCCGCGCCGTCAGGTTGAGGCTAAACAGCAGCTTCCAGCTTTTGCGCGCGGTCGGCGGCCTGCAAAGCCGTGATCACGTCCCCCAGGTTGTCGCCCAGAAGCACCCCGTTGTAGGTGGAGTTGAACCCGATGCGGTGGTCGGTCACGCGGTCCTGCGGCCCGTTGTAGGTGCGGATCTTCTCGGAGCGGTCGCCGGAGCCGATCTGCGCCACGCGCTCGGCGCCCTCGGCGGCCTGCTGCTCGGCGAGCATCTTCTCGTAGAGGCGGGCGCGCAGCACGGCCATAGCAGCGATCTTGTTCTGCAGCTGCGACTTCTGGTCCTGGGACTGCACCACGAGACCCGTGGGCAGGTGCGTGATGCGCACGGCGGAGTCGGTCGTATTCACGCACTGGCCACCCGGGCCGCCGGCGCGGTACACGTCGATGCGCAGGTCGCCCTCGTTGATCTCCACTTCCACCTCGTCGGCCTCGGGAAGGACGGCCACGGTGGCCGTGGAGGTGTGGATGCGCCCCTGGGACTCGGTCTTGGGCACGCGCTGCACGCGGTGCACGCCGGACTCGAACTTCATGACCGAGTACACGTGATCGCCCTTCACCTTGAACTGGATCTCCTTGAAGCCGCCGGCCTCGGAGGGCGAGGCGTCCATGGTCTCGGTCTTCCAGCCCTGGGCAGCGGCGAAGCGCTCGTACATCTTGTAGAGGTCGCCGGCGAAAATGGCGGCCTCGTCGCCGCCGGCCGCCGCGCGGATCTCCACGATGATGTCCTTTTCGTCGGCCGGATCGGCCGGGATGAGCATGAACTTGATGTCCTCCTCCAGCTGGGGCAACCGGCCCTCGATGGAGGCGATCTCCTCCTGGGCGAACTCCTTCATGTCGGCGTCGGAGAGCATCTCCTTGGCCGCTTCCAAATCGTCCATGGCCGCCACGTACTCGGCTGCCTTCTTGGCGAGCGGACCTTGGGAGGCGTATTCCTTGGCGAGCCGGTTGTACTCCTTCTGATCGGCGAGCACTGCCGGATCGCCCATCTTGGCCTGCAGCTCGTCATAAGCCTCGATGATCTTCTGGAGCTTCTCTTTCATATCAGTTTCCTGCATGGGTGCTTCCTTTGCGTGAAACGGTGTGGGTTAGAAAACGCCTTAAAGGCGCAACTTCGCATTGTAGCAGAAGGGACCGAAAGGGCCAGCCCTTCCCGTTCCAGCGTAACGCCCCGACAGCTCTTCGGCAGTCAAATTGCAACCAGCAGCCAATGTCGCGATTTAGCTGGTAACGTCTTCGTCGAAATCAGCTTCCTGGGGACCACTCTCCCCCTCGTCCAGCTCGGCAATAAGATCTCGCGCTTGAGCCACAAACGTCTCCAGCTCATCGAACAAAACAGAGGAGATGATCGACCAGTTGATTCCTTCATAATCATGAACAAGCCGATGACGCAATCCGGCAATTTGCGCGAACGGAACCTCTGGATGGGCATCGGCAAACTCGCGAGAGATGCAATTAGCCTGTTCACCGATGTTGTAGAGAGGCGTTGTCACCATCCATTGCATTTGGATGTCCGAGAGCAGCGTTTCAGGAGTTAGATCGCGTAGGGAGATCACGTTGAGAAGCTGATCCCCGACGGCTACGATGCGTTTCAGACGATAGCGGTCGGTTTTCATAAGAGCACCGCATCCCTCAGAACAGCGTCGCGGAAAGGGCCGGCATCGAGTTCAGAGAGCTCGAACACATCGACTTTTTTGCCCGAAAGCCGATGAAGATCCTCTGCCACGCCAAACACATTGAGGGGCCTGAAACCCGGGTTCCCTACAAGCAAGATGTCGATGTCGGAGGACGCATCTGCTTCATCGCGAGCATAGGACCCGAACAGGCTTGCCGAGCACATATCGTACTTCTCAAGCAAGGGTATGACCCACGAGCGAATTTGATCTGTTGTGAGCAAACCCGTTTCCATCGAAACATCCTCCTTTCGCTTGAGCCCCATTTTAGCAGATAAGAATACTTGGGACGTAACATCTCCGAACCAAAGAGAGGGACGGAGGCCATTCCGTCCCTCTCTTTAAGATGATGCTTGCAGCTATTTATGCGGTGGTTGGCACAAGCTCGTTGTCCTCCAGATGCGGCAAGCGCAAAGATTCCAAGCGATCCAATGCCCCTGTCCCATCTTCATGGGATGAGACCGCTGCGTTGCCATCCGTGCCACCCAAGGGCGCATCTCTATCCGTCGGAGCCACTTCCTCGGCAAGCCAGAGCGCGATGTTGTTCAAGCACTGACGGTCCGTCGAAACAAATGCCTCAGTAGTCTTGATCAGCTGCGGGTAAAGGCAAGGATCGCTCATTTTACGCACTTCTGCCGCAAATGAGGGGATCCATGCAAGCAGATGATCGTCGGCGAACTTCGCTTGCGCCTGCAGAAGCGTCACGAGCTCGCGCCAATCTCGCTTATCGAATGCCTCCATGGCATCTCGGGCAAGACACGACATGAAGGCCATTTCTAGCGCAATATGGTCGTCCGGCGTTCGCGGATAGCGCGCAGGAAGAACATTGAACCGACGGTAAAAGTCCCGAACGGCTAATGTCACTTCCGAAAGCAGGGAATGATCGCCAGAGCGATAGAAAGACTCAGACGGAACCACAAGCGCCTTCGGAAACCCGTAGAAGATTGCGACGTACTCGTCACCGCATAGCCCGAGAAAGCGTTGCCGCCTCTCATCATCTGCCAGCTCGCGACACAGTCTCTCAAGAAAGCCCTGGCATTTTTCGATCGTCTCGTCCTCTTGGGCGTAAATGCACAAGGCCTCCGAAGTATCAGAGCCGCCAAGCGCTTCCATCAACTCTTCAGTCGGCTCACCACCGTAAAGCTTGTGGAACAGCAGATAGAGATACGCCCTTGCAGATAGTATCTTTTCGCAAGAGTCCATTTCTTCCGTCATGGCACCTCCTGCCTCACTCATACCGAACATCAAATAACTCGCTCTCGACAGAGAGACGCGGGGCATAAAGACGCCCCGCGTCCGCGACTATTAGTAGGTCACCTCGCGATAACCGCTCTCGAGGGCAGCTTCACGCGACTTAATCAGCAGATTGGGTCCCGTCACGTCAGCGCTGGGAAGCACCGACACCTCCTGAACCAAATCGTCGCCATGGGCTAAACGCAGTTCATTCAAGTCACCGAACTCTAATGCGCGATAGGGACATGCGTCCACGCACACCGGCAAGTATCCGCCTTCCCGCAGAGCGTTGCAGGTATCGCACTTCACAACGAGGTTTTCTGCCTCGATGTACTGAGGTGCGCCATAGGGGCATACGTTCAGGCACGTTTGACAGCTGATGCACACATCATCGTCATGCAGCACAAGGCCGTCCTTGTTCTTGAACATAGCTCCCGTCGGACAATTTTCGACACATGCCGGTTTCTCGCAATGGTTGCAAGAAACGCTTGTGACGTACCCGGCCACCGAAGGAAAAGTGCCCGTTTGATAGCGATGCACCCTGCGAGGAGCGAACCCGACCTCGAAGAGGTCGAAACGATCTTGACACGCCGTGCGGCACGCGGCGCATCCGGAGCAACGCGTCATATCAAAGTAGAATCCCAGACTCATTTCCAGCCCTCCTTTCCTTACTGTTCCTCAATCTGGAAGATATCGCGCTCGCAATCGGGCGGCACGGGCTCTCCCTCGTACTTCTCAATATTGACGATACCGTTGTTGTAGCCGGACAATCCGGGCATGTAATTGCTACGAACTGCAGGGGTAAGGACATTGGCAGAACCGCCGCGGTCGATCCAATGCTCCGGATCCGACTCGTCGAGATCGAGGTTGCCAGCGCTCTCCGCCAGGCCCAGGCAACCGGGCATGACCCCCTCCATCAACGTGACGCGTCGCAAAATGCATCCGCCATCAGGATTCCAGATACGAGCCGTATCGCCTTCCTCCAACCCCTCCTTCTGAGCATCGACTGGATTGATGTAAAGGCTGTGGGGATACAGCTCCTTGCCGACAAGGCTCCAGTTGTCGGAGTGGCTGCCACGGGCCGGATGGAAAGTGAAGAACTGATAGGGATAATCGCCCTTGATCTGCTTGTCCCAATCGCTGAACGTCTTTTCGTACCCTATCGTAGGCTCGTAGTAGTTGGGGTAGGGCTTCATCGGTGTTTCAGGATCGACGAAGTCGGGCGTATTGAAATTGTCCGCTTTCAGCTGACTATAAATCTCCCACAGGCCACTTGCCGAAGGAAGAGGATTCGCGGCGGGGTCATCGATAAAGTCCTGATAGCAATAGCGCTTCGCGTAGGCATCGTCCTTCGAGCGAGGATATTGGTAACCGCCGTGCTCGACGAATTCCTCGAAATCGACCTCACCCTCTTGGGGCTCTAGTTCGACGCCGTGACGATCGATGGTGTCTTGAGTAATCGTCAGCAGCGTGTGCTCGGTCCCATCCTCATCTGTCGCGACACCACCGGCCATGCAATTGAAATAGCTCTGGATGGCATCCGTTGCAACAATCTCGTCGGGATCGAAACCCAGGCGCGCACCTATCTCCCTGGATATCCAATCGTCCGAGTGGCACTCCCACATGGGCTCGCACACGGGATAGTTGGCAGATACGAAGTCGACGCCATAGTAACGATTGACGGTGCCGCTCGGCCACGCATACTCCGCATGGTCGAAGCTGCCCTCCCATTTGGAAGGAACCGGCAGCACGATATCGCTGAATCGCGCGACCGTGGACGCATAAACGGCGTTGGTGAGAACGAACTCACAGTTCCTGTACACTTTCACCGCGTTGAACAAATCGATGCTCATCGAGAGGAAGTTGCGGCATCCGTTCCAGATGAATTTGACGTTGATGTCGTGCTCAACGCCACTGTTATAGGGATTCGGCGATTCCTGCTGGGAATGGGCACCGTAAGAGGTGTACTTCCCCTCAAGCATGTTGCGCCAATGCAGCGGCGCAGCGATCAAGTTGCGCCCAACCGAGGGGATGCCCGCGAGATTGACTCCTGGCTCGGCCTCGAACTTCAGGGGGTTCTGAATCGAAGACGCCGCGCGACCGCGTGCCCCAGTGTAGGCTTTAGTGACGTAGTTCATCGCTGTCAGGTTGTAGAACACGGCATTGCCCTGCTTGCCCATATGGCCGCCCATGAGCCCGATGGTATAGATCACCTGGGGATAGTTCTCCACACCGGTGCAACGCGCCGCAGCTGTGCCCGTCGCCAAAATTACGTTGTTCTGCTTGCTCATGATCGCGGCCATGTCCTTGATGTCCTGCTCAGGTGCACCGCAAATGAGGCTGGCCCACGCCGCTGTTTTGGGCGTGTCGTCGTACTCTCCCAACAGATATCCTTGGTAACATTCCTGGAGTTTGGCGTCGTCGGGCATGTTGTCCATCGTGAAGCCCTTGGTGTACTTGGCAAGGAACTCCCAATCGATGACATCGCCCGCGCTCTCGTCCAGCTTCACCATCTCGTAGGCGACACCGTTCCAAAACGCTGTATCAGTTCCGGGACGAACCGGGATCCACCGCGCTTCAAGTTGAGTAGCACCCTGGTTGTAGCAGGGCCCCACATAGACGAATTTCGCTCCCGCTTCTTTCGCAGCCGTCAGATAAGCGCCGGAGGCGTTCGCGGTAAACACGGGATCCGAGGACGCGAGAACGAAATAGTCGGCATATACCCAATCCTGGGGGTCGTCGCCCATGTAGTTTCCGTAAAAGGGCAGGCCCCACCAACTCGTATCCGCCTGCCATGTTCCACAGGAAATAGTGTCGTTGATCTCCACGTAACCACCCATGAGGTTCAGAACATTCTGAATCGAGCCGCCCATGCTGATAAAGCTGATGGTGCATGTGGGACCATAGGTTTCATATATACGTTTAATCTCCGAGGCGCAGAGGTCGAGCGCCTCATCCCAACTGATGCGCTCCCATTCGTCTTTGCCACGCATCTGGCCGTTCGAATTCTCTCCGCCGCCAGGCTGCCATCCCTTGCGCTTCATGGGATACTTGATGCGGCTGGGGCTGTATATCCACTCTCGAGCGACCTTGTAAGCGTGGCAGCTCCTCAGCTGGCGGTTGCAGTCATCCTCTTCAAAATAGTCAACGACCTTCCCCCGCACGGGGACGTTGTCGACCACATACTGGCACGGAGAACACGTGAGAGAGCAGCCCTTGGGGCAAGGAGCGCCCTGCCAACGGCCCCGGCCTTCTAGGATCGCCGTATCCGATTCGACGACATGCTCGTTCAAATCGGCGACATCTGCCTTTTCTCCCGTCGCGGATAAGCTTTCTGAACCACTTGGCGCGCAGCCGAAGGCCGCACCTGCCGCGGCCAATGCGGCCGCCGTGGCTCCGCTACGCAAGAAGCTGCGACGGCTGACGCTGGTACTACTTTTTGACGACATTGATCCTCCTCCTATTCGCACATTGACTTTCCCGGCAAAACATCTTCGAGCAAACGATCTCCTCTCTCTTGCGGCCGCCGCATCGTGAATGAGCGCCCGGCCTTGATCAAGGTTCGGAGCCGTCGGCGCACAGCACGCTTCAGGGCAATAAAAGGAGAAGGGAGGGGATTTGAGACTCAAAGCGGTATCTCCCGATGCGCCACTCGAACGATTTGCTCGTATCCGACAGCACCGAACTGGTTGGTCATGCTAAATCGAAACAGGAGGGCAGCCGGCCATGAAATTGGATACCTCGAGGTAAATCGCGTCTCGTGAAACATGGGATATTGCCCTTCGTGACGTCTTTCAGACACTTTGCGCAATCTCTTGCTGATCCCTTTCGTGCTAGGATAGCTTCAGAGGAGGATCCCGTTGAAACGCATCAAGTACATCACCGAAGCTTCTTTCAGCTTTGCTCTCATCATTGCTGCCAACTCTATGGCCGAATGGCATCCTTTTGTTCCGAATGCTGAAAGCGGTTTGCCCCATTTGCTCATGGAGCTTATAAGTCCTTTGACCTACTGCTTGACATGGATCCTATGCATGTTCATAGGCTTCTTCGCTCCTGCATCCGCAAAGGGCCCAGTTGCCTTCGGGGCGCTCGGTCTCATATATGCGAACATGGCCATCGTTCTCTTCCGGCAATGCGGATTCGAAATCCCCATTGAGGCAAACGTTGCGGGCACGATAGCGAACAACATTGGCGCGCCCCTGCTCTACCTATTGTGGGAACAATACTTTGCCAGCGAGGACGACGACCAGTGCATCGCCGACATACTGGTCGGTCGCGGACTTCCCGTTCTGCTCTTTGCTTTGCTAGGCCTTATATCGAGCAGCAGCCAAACGATGGGGCTGCGTGCGGTGATATTGCTTGTTGCGGCCGTCGCTTTGACCCGTTGCTACCGTTCGATGGACTGGAGCGCGCCGATGTACGCCGAGCGCCCGCTCGACCATCGGCGCACCTATCTCAATGTCATGGTCTTGTCATGGAAAAGCGCTTTGTGCATCGGCTCACTTGCCTTCCTGTACACGGTTTTAAGATCGGCGTTTACAAGTAGCAATAGCACCTTAAATGGAATATTGACTTATGCGCCACTGCTCGGAATGCTTGCAGCGTCCTTGGCCATCATGGCGCTATGGCAGCGCCGCTCCTTCTCTTTCAATGTCATACAGGTGTTCCGCTCGCTCTTTCCGTTCCTGCTCTGCCTATTTGCCGCCATTCCGCTATTCGCCACAGCGCTCCCTCAGATCACTTACGGCATCGCGTATGGAATCTTTTCTCTTCTGGTATCCATAGGAATGGTGCAGTGTTGCCAAACGTGCAAGAGAGATGGAGTAAGTCCTTTGTTTATGTTTGGATTCTATTTCGGCATTGTCAACGTTATACAGCTTCTCGGTTATGGCTTCAGCTCGATACTGAAGACCTATGCCTTCTTCGGACAATCGCATGGGTTCGTCATCGCTCTATCGGCCATGTTCGTCACGTCACTCGTTTTCTATTTAGTACGGGGCGATCTCGATTCGAAGACGACAGCATTCACGAATGCAGAGTTTATCGCCCTTAGCCATGTCCCCGATTCCGATTCTTGCCTGATCGTTTCAACCAATTCTCGGGACGCCTCCAGCAACCCCTATTGGGACAGGCTTGCGAAACAGTGCGCCAATACAGCAGCTCGTTTTCGTCTCACGGCGCGTGAAGCCGAGGTATTAGAACTGCTCGCCAGAGGGAACACCGTCCCTGCCATCGCCGAAAGTTTAGTCATATCCACCGGCACCGTGCAAACTCATTGCAAGCGGCTCTATGCGAAGATGGGCATTCATAAGAAGCAGGAGTTAATTGACATAGTCCGGTCCTCGACGGACTATGTCAAAGATCGATCGCCACAAAAGCCCCCGAAACCAAGGTAAATCAAAGACGATTAATGGCCGTCGTCCTCGGTGTCGGCTATGGTGCAGACGCCCCCGGGGCAGCGCTCGGTGAGGTCGAAGGTGTCGGCATGGCGCGCACCCGCTGCGGCCAGGCGCGCCTTCAGCTGGCGGTGCAGCTCGCGCTCGCGACGGCGGTGCTCGGCCAGAATATGGGCCACGGCGCGGGGCTGCTCGCGGATCTCATGCAGCGCCTCGCCCAGATCGGCATTAACCGAATGGGCCATGACGGAGGCGAGCAGCGGCATGAGGAACACCGTGACGCCGCCGGCGGCCACGAGCACGGAGGCGGTCTGCTGGCTCATGGCCTCGGCGGAGACGGCCACACTGGTGACGGCCACGATGATGGGAAGCGCCGTCGTGCAGTAGAAGGCGACGGTGAGCCGCTCGCGCACGTCCATGGTGCGCGACTCGCGTCCCGTGGAGAGGCCTACGAAGATGGGCAGCGCGCGCACGAACAGCAGAAGGAGGATGAACAGTCCCAAAAGCTCCGGCTCGGCACCGATAGCCCGCACGTCCACCTTCGCGCCGGAGACCACAAAGAACAGCGGCACGAGGAAGCCGTAGGCAATGGCGTTGTGCTTCATCTCCATGGTCTGGTCGCCCTGGGGGATGAGATAGCGCAGGATGAAGCCGGCGGCGAAGGCGCCGAGCACGATATCCAAATCGAAGACGGCGGAAACAGCCGTCAGGCCGATGAGCAGCAGATTCACCGAACGGATGACCATCTGCGTGTTGGTGTTGGCATTGGCAACGATGAACCGGTGCACGTAGCCGCCGATGCGCTCGGCGATCTTCGGCACGGCGGCGGCCGCCACGGCGATGGCGAGGAACGCGAGGAGGATGACCACTGTCTGCCAGGTGGCCCGGGTCGAGAGCAGAAGCGCCATGGCGATGATGGGAAGCAGCTCGCCCCAGGTGCCGTAGGCGATGATCTCGTTCCCCATCCGCGTGCCCAGGATGCCGCGCTCCTGCAGAATGGGCAGAAGCGTGCCCATGGCCGTGGTAGTGAGCGCGATGACCACGGCCAGGCCGTCCAGCTCGAAGGCCGACAGCGTCGGCCAAATGGCCACGACGACGAATGCGATGGCGAAGGTGACCGCCCAGGTAGCAGCTCCGCGCTTCCCCTCCGTACCGGTGAGGTTCTTCGGCGATATCTCGTAGCCGGCGAGAAGGAACAGGAAGACGAGACCCAAATCGGACAGCAGGTTGATGGCGTCGGTAGACTGAATGGCGCCGAGCCCGTGAGGGCCGAGCAGCGCCCCGGCCAGAAGAAGGAGCACCGTCTCGGGAATCGGCTTGCCCGGAATGAGCCCGGCGATGATGGGGCACGCGACGGACACCAGCGATATGAGGGCCAGCGAGACCAAATCGATCGCCATGACGCTTCCTTTCTCTCCCCTGCGCGAACGCGCGCGGTATTCGAGTCCACTATAGGCATTTTAGCGAATGTGGGCGGCATGCAGGGAGCGGCGATGACAGACTGTTGAAGACGTGAGCGGTTCGGCCGCAGATTATCTGCCGTCTGTGCCACGGTTTCGTGTCAGCCCCTTGACGCGGCGTCGCGTCGGCAGCGCCTTTGGCTAGAATACCAGGCGGAAGCGGATCCCAGCCGATGCGCGCCAAGGCGAGTTCGGCCCATTCCGCGCTATACGAACATCCATTTAGGAGGATATCATGGCTGAGGTAATCAAAACGGCTGACGAGTTCCAGACGAAGGTGCTCGAGGCGAAGACCCCGGTGCTCGTCGACTTCTTCGCCACCTGGTGCGGCCCGTGCCGTATGGTGGCGCCGGTCATCGACGAGATCGCGACCGAGAAGGCGGGGCAGGTGGCCGTCTACAAGGTGGACATCGATCAGAGTCCGGACTTGGCCTTCAAGTACCAGGTCTCCAGCGTGCCGACCCTTATCGTCTTCGAGAACGGCCAGATCAAAAATGAGCGCCTCGGCGCCCAGCCCAAGCAGAACATCCTGGCGATGCTCTAGTTTCGACAGAGGCAATGTTCAGCGGGAACACGGGGTGCCTTGACCGAGCGAGTTCCGCAGATGGCATCGAAGGCGCAAAGCTGCAGAGTACGCAAGATCGCCTCGCCTTCGATACCATCGAGGACTGTTTGAGCGAATCAAGGTACCCCGTGGTCCCGCCCGAGGGAGACCCACAACTATGACTGAACAAGTTACCGACAACCGCATGGGCGCGCCGGTGGGGCCCGATGAGGGCCAGGAGGTGTACGACCTCGCCATCATCGGCGCGGGCCCAGCCGGTCTCACGGCGGCGCTGTACGCGGCCCGCGCCGGACTCTCCACCGCGCTATTCGAGCGCCTCTCCCCCGGCGGCCAGTGCGCCCAAACCGAGCACTTGGAGAACTACCCCGGCTACACCCGATCCACCAGCGGCTTCGAGCTATCCATGGACATGTACGATCAGGCCCTCTCCTTCGGGGCGAAGGCCATCATGGAAGACGTCACCTCCGTGGACTTCTCCGCCGAGCCCAACAAGCTCGTCACGCCCTTCAACACCTACTTCGCCCGCACGGTCATCGTGGCCACGGGCGCGGTGGCCAGCCAACTCGGGCTGCCCCGCGAGGATGAGCTGCGCGGCCGCGGCGTATCCTATTGCGCCACCTGCGACGGCAACTTCTATCGCGACAAGGACGTGGTGGTCGTGGGCGGCGGCAACACGGCGGCGGCCGACGTCATCTACCTCGCGCGCATCTGCCGCAAGGTGTACCTGGTGCACCGGCGCGACAAGCTGCGGGCCACGGCCATCTACCATGAACGCCTACGCGAACTCGGCAACGTCGAGTTTTGCTGGGACAGCGTTGCCGAGGAGTTCATCACGGGCGAGAACGGGCGCGTGACGGGACTCAAGCTGCGCAACGTGAAGACTGACGACGAGCGAGTGCTTGCCGCCTCGGCCGTGTTCATCGCCATCGGCATGAGGCCCTACATCGCTTTTTTGGAGGGCGACCTGGAAACCGATGGCGGAGGCTATATCGTCGCCGACGCCATGGGCAGAACCACGATGCCCGGCGTGTTCGCCGCCGGCGACGTGCGCACCAAGGAGCTGCGTCAGGTGGTCACCGCCGTGGCCGACGGCGCCAACTGCGCCCAGTCCGCCTCAGAGTTTCTGGAGGCCAAGGAGGCCATTGAAGAGGCTCCCTCGGCGGTATAAAGACGTCCGAGCGTCGAAATCCCATTCATAAAAGAAGCGCGCCCGGATCCCGAAAAGGATCCGGGCGCGCCGTGTTGACCGACCGCGGCCCTAGTCCGTCGGGAAAAAGACGTCCATGCGGGCGTCTTCTTTCTGCT
The DNA here is from genome assembly GCF_977072315.1 of Adlercreutzia sp. CNCM I-6215. Taxonomy (NCBI): domain Bacteria; kingdom Bacillati; phylum Actinomycetota; class Coriobacteriia; order Eggerthellales; family Eggerthellaceae; genus Adlercreutzia; species Adlercreutzia sp. CNCM I-6215. Next base: position 24,306 of record NZ_CDRVMA010000002.1, read on the forward strand.
TGCCAGCGAGCGTTCCCACCACCATGAGGACGCCGGCTGCCGTCACGCCGATGACGATCTGGTGCAAATCGGCCACTTTGAAGCCCGCGGCCATGGCGGCGCAGTAGGCCAACGTGCCGCCGGCGAGCGAGAGCAGAGCGCCCGTGGCGTTGGCCCGCTTCCAGAACAACCCGCAGACAAGCACGAACAGAAACGCCGTCTCCAGGCCGCCGAAGGCGAACATGTTGATCTTCCAGATGACGTCTGGCGGCACGATGGAGAGCACGAACACGAGCAGGCCCACCGCCAGCGTCACCGCCTGGCTGGAAAGGGCGACGGAGCGCTGGGAGGGCGCGTGCCCGCGGTCGTCGCACCAGTGCAGATAGACGTCCTTGATGATGGCCGAGGACGACGAGATGAGCAGCGATGACACCGTGGAAATGGACGCGGCCACAGGTCCTATGATGGCGATGCCCGCCAACGCCGGCGGCAGCGAGGCCGTGATGACCGTCGGGATGATGTTGTCCACGCTGCCCCCGTAGGCGGCGAGGTCCTCCGTAAGAACACCGGCTGTAAGCACGCCGAGCGAGGTGACGCCGATCATCATGGCGCCGATGATGACGGTGCCCCAGATCATGGCGCGGTGCAGCGACTTCACGTCCTTGTAGCCCATGGTGCGCACCACCGATTGGGGCAGCACGAAGGTGAACACGCCCACGAGCAGCCACTGCGTGAAGTACAGAGACGGCGGCATGGCGCCCCCGGCGAAGGGCTCAAGCATCTCCGGGGAAGTCTCCTTGATGGAGGTCATGATGGCCTCGTAGCCGCCCCCGGCAGATAAAATGCCCCCGGCGAGTACCACGATGCCCGCGAGCATCATGATGCCGCACAGGGCATCGGTCACGGCCACGCCGCGAAAGCCGCCAATGGTGGTGAACAGGATGACCGCCACCCCGAACAGCGCCAGGCCCACCAGGTAGGAGTACCCGGTCACCGCCTCAAAGAGCTTCGCGCCGCCGACGAACTGGGCCACCATGGTGGCGGCGAAGAACAGCACGATGACGAGCGCCGATAAGTTCGCGAGTGCATTGGACCCGTAACGGGCGCGGATGACGTCCACTACCGTGACGGCGTCCAGCTTGCGGGAGATGAGCGCCATCTTCTTCCCGAAGATGCCGTAGAGCAAAACGAGCGCCGTCACCTGCACCACGGCCATGTACACCCAGCCGAAGCCGATCTGCCACGCCTGGCCGGGGCCGCCCACAAAGGAGCTCACCGAGCCGTAGGTGGCGATGGTGGTCATGGCCAGCACGAAGCCGCCAAGGGCACGGTTGCCGATGAAGTAGCTGTTGACGAAGCCGCCCCCGGCCGCATCAGCGCGGTGACGCACGACGATGCTCGCCGCCAGGGCAACGAGGAGGAAGAGGATAAGCGGGATGAGGGAGGCGAGACTAGCCACGGCGGGCCTCCTCCCCTTCAGCGTCCGTTGCGCCGGCAGTGGCTGCACCGACTACAGCCTCGGCATCATCGTCGAGGCTGAAATCCGCGAAGACGCAGCGGGCAAGCACGACGGCGCAGACGATAGCCGCGATCCATGGACCGATTGTGCCTCCGATGATCCACAGCGGCGTCGAGAACACCTCGATGCCGCAGCCGGCAAGCCCGATACCACCCACAAGCCACACAGCCACGATGACCGCCAGCGCGATGACGGTCGCCACCGCCTCCCGGTTGGCCTGGCGCATCTTGGCGCCATAGGTGGAAAACGTTCTCCTCATGCCCATCTCCTCTCGCCACCGGCCTTCCGCCCCCTTCGGCATCCGGCCCCTTCGATCCCGCATTCGTTCCTCCGGAACGCAAAAAGCTCCGAGGGCAGTGTACCCTCGGAGCCTTGCGTTTGACGCGGTGTTACCTATAGTTTCTGGCTATAGGTCTAGATGGCGGCATCCCTGATCACGTCGATGAACTTCTGACGATCCCACTGGCCCAAATCGCCCTCCGAGCGCTCGCGCACGCTGACGAGCTTCTCCTCGACCTCCTTGTCGCCCATGACGATCATGTAGGGGATCTTCTGGCTCTGGGCCTTCGCGATCTTCACCTTCATGGGCTCGTTCTGATCCATGACCTCCACGCGGCCGCCCACGGCCTTAAGCTCGCCGGCGAACTCGGCCGCCGCCTCCTTGTGGCGGTCGGCGATGGGGATGACGGCTACCTGTACCGGGGCCAGCCACAGCGGCAGCGCGCCGGCATAGTGCTCGATGAGGATGCCGAGGAAGCGCTCGATGGAGCCGAAGATGGCGCGGTGCAGCATCCAGGGGGTCTCCTCGGTGTTGTCCTCGGTGCGGTAGGTCAGCCCGAAGCGCATGGGCATGTTGAAGTCGATCTGCACCGTGGAGCACTGCCAGGTGCGCCCGATGGCGTCCTTCACCTTGATGTCGATCTTCGGCCCGTAGAAGGCGCCGTCGCCCTCGTTGATGTCGTAGGCGAGACCCCGGCGCGCGCAGGCCTCCTTCAGCGACTCGGTGGCGTGCTCCCACATGTCGTCGGTGCCGATGGACTTGTCCGGGCGCGTGGAGATCTCGGCCTCGTAGGTGAAGCCGAAGGTGCCCATGATGTAGTCGACCAGCTCCAGGATGGCGACTACCTCGTCGACCACCTGGTCTTTGGTGCAGAAGATGTGGGCGTCGTCCTGGGTGAAGCCGCGGGCGCGCAAGAGGCCGTGGACCACGCCGGACATCTCGTGGCGGTACACGGTGCCGAACTCGAAGTAGCGCAGCGGCAGATCGCGGTAGGAGTGCAGCTCGTTCTTGTAGATGATCACGTGCCCCGGGCAGTTCATGGGCTTCACGCCGTACTCGGAGTAGCGAGGCTCCTCATCGGTGCCCTCGTTGATCTGGAAGAAGTACATGTTCTCGTGGTAGAAGCCGTAATGGCCGGAGGTCTTCCACACATCCGCGTTGTAGATGTGCGGAGTGATGACCTCCTCGTAGCCGCGCTCGTACAGATCGCGGCGCAGCCACTCCTGCAGGGTGCGGATGACGCGCGCGCCCTTAGGGAGGTACAGCGGCAGGCCCACGCCGGCCATGGGCTCCATCATGTAGATGCCCAGCTCGCGCCCGAGCTTGCGGTGGTCGCGCTTCTCGGCCTCCTCCAGGTTGTGCAGGTACTCTTCCAGCTCCTTTTTGCTGAAGAACGCCGTGCCGTAGATGCGGGTGAGCATCTCGTTGTCCGAGTCGCCCTTCCAGTAGGCGCCGGCCACCTTGGTGAGCTTGTAGGCGCCGAGCTTGCCGGTGTCGGGCACGTGCGGCCCGCGGCACAGGTCGGTGAAGTCGCCGAGCTGGTAGATGGAGATGGTCTCGTCCTCGGGCAGCTCGTCGATGAGCTCGAGCTTGAGCGGCTGGTCGGCGAAGATCTCCCGCGCCTCGTCGCGGCTGACCTCGCGACGGACGATGGCGGCGCCGGACTTGGCGATCTCGGCCATGCGGGCCTCAATGGCGGCGAAGTCGTCCGGCGAGACGGTCACGCCCTCGGGCAGCTCGATGTCGTAGTAGAAGCCGTTCTCGATGGCCGGGCCGACGCCGAACTTCACACCGGGGTACATATCGGTGAGGGCGGCGGCCAGAAGATGGGCCGTGGAATGGCGCATGAGCCCGAGGCCCTCGTCGCTCTTGGCGGTGACGATGGCCACGGAATCGCCGTCGGAGACGACGGCGTCCAAGTCGACGGGGGTGTCGTTGACGATGCCGGCCAGCGCCGCGCGGGCGAGCCCCGCGCCGATGGAGGCGGCCACGTCGGCGACGGTGGCGCCCTCTTCCAGCTCCTTGACGGATCCGTCGGGCAGTACGATGTTCATGGAACTCCTTTCCTCGCGCCGGGCGCGCACAGAGCGCCTGCGCGGTTTCCGCCGGGGCGTTGACTACCCCGACTCCGTTTCGAAGCACCGGGATTCCGATGCTCCCCTATTAAAACAGAGCCGCACTGGGGCGGCTCTGCCTTTAGGCTAACTTGTTGAAAAAAACCTAGCCCTGGCTGGCCGGGCGGCTCTGACGCGCCTGGCCGGAGGGGCGACGCTGACGCGTGGCATGCGGAGCAGGGGCGCCCACGGGTGTGGCGCAGTAAGGGCAGACCGTCCAAGAGGGCTCAAGCGCGTGGTTGCAGCGCATGCAGAGGTTCTTCAGTTGCGTGTGGCAGTTCGGGCACAGGACAAAGTCCGCCTCTACGGGATAGCCGCAGTTGGCGCATTCGCCGTACTTCATGAGCTGGCGCTGTTTGAGCGCGATCTCCAGCTCCTGCTCGTCGCGATCGAGCTGGAGCAGTGGAGGGCGCAGCAAGCAGTAGGCCACCAAGCCCAGCACCGGCACGAGCGCCACCACGGCCCAGATGTACCAGGCGGTGCCGCGCAGATAGGCGTCGCGCACGACCCACACGATGGAAAGCACGTACAAAATGACCAGCAGAACCAAGACAACAGTAAAGGCCGCCTGCATCTCCGGCGTCCACAGCTGGGCAAGAAGCTCGCTCATATCAACCTCTTCTGATTCGAGTGCAATTGATGACGTGTCGGCCCATTATAGCAAACCTGCAAGCAAGTGAACCCCACCTGCACGAACGCACCGCATATTCCGCCGAGGGCGAGAGACGAAAGCACATTGGTTGCTGTTAGAGGATGAGCAACTTCAGACTCCCAGTTCCCGGAAGAGCTCGTCGCGACGAGCGGGATCGGACGCCGCTTGCGCAAGGTCGTCGACACGGCCGGCCTCTATGAGCCGGGATGCCAGGGCGGCGAATCGCGCGGAACCCTCCTCGCGACCTTCTTGGCGACCTTCTTGGCGACCTTCTTGGCGACCTTCCTCGCGCGCCTCCTCGCAGGCTATGCGGCCGTTTATGCGCTCGCGCCGCGCGGCGTTCTCCACGATCGTGCTCACCGACCACACCTTGTCCACCCACTCTCGATCCTCGTTGGCCCGCCCGACCGCTGCCTCTATCTTGCGCGAGAGCGATCCCAGGGCCTTGCCCGTCTGGGCATATCTTAACAGATCGAGCAGATCGCCGCCCGGCGCGTCCTCCCATGCCCGGGCGTTCAGCGCGAGCCAGTGCGAGGCATCCCCGAGCCGCAATTCGTGGACCTCGTCGCATCGGCGCTCGAGGTGGTAGACGGGCAGGTCGTACCCGAAGGGATCCTGGCTGCACAGGAAGACGACGAAGCTCTCGGGCAGCCGGTCGTAGTCGTCCCCAGCGGGAAGCTCCCTCACATCCAGGACAGCCTGGTAGTACCGGAAGCGCTTCCCGGCAGAGCCAAACCGCAGAAATGACGCGAGAATGTCCCGTTTCGCTCCCCGCGCTGACCGCAGTCGCGTCGCAGCGCATTCTCACCGCGCGAAGTTGCAAAACTCCGTAGGGGCGGCGCTTGCGCCGCCCTCCCAAAAAAGGGAGATTCACGAAACTGAAAAGGGGCGACCAAGGTCGCCCCCTACGGATCAAATCACGAGTAATGCGGAATTGAAAAAGCTTAGCCCAGCTCGGCGATTTGGGCATCCAGGCGGGCGAGCTTGTCGGTGAGGTCGGCTAGTTTGGCGCGGTCCTTCTCGACGATCTCGGGGGCCGCCTTCGTCAGGAAGCCGGGGTTGGAGAGCTTCTTCTCGAACTTGGCGGCATCCTTGGCCACGCCCTCGCGCTCCTTCACGAGGCGGGCGCGCTCGGCGGCGAAGTCCACATGCCCCGCCAGCACGATGTACACCTCCAGGCCGCTTCCCAGCACCACAGCGGACTCGGCGGGCTTGGAAGCCTCCACGGCCACGTCGAACTCCTCCACGTTGGCGAGCTGGCGCACCAGGTGCTCCTGGGCGATAAGCAGCGCGGCGTCGGCCTCGTCGGCCACCTTCACGGCCACGGGCAGCGCCGTCTTCGGGGAGATGCCGTAGCGCGCCCGGGTGGAACGCACGGCACCGACCACCTCGCACACCATGGCAATGGCCCGCTCGGCATCCTCGTCCACGTAGGCGGCGAGCTCGCCCGCATCGGGCCAGGCGGCCACGATGAGCATCGGCGCCGCATCATCCTCCTTGGGCATCTCGCCGTAGACCTGCTCGGTCACGAACGGCATGATGGGATGCAGAAGGCGCAGGATCTGCCCCAGCACGAACACGAGGTTACGTTGGCACGCGGCGCGGTCGGCCGGATCGGCATCCGCTCCCAAACGCGCCTTCGAGAACTCGATGTACCAGTCGCAGAACTCGTTCCACACGAAGCTGTACAGCTCGCGGGTGATCTCGCCGAACTCGAAGTTGTCGTAGGCCGCGTCCACCGCAGCGACGATCTTGGCCAGCCGCGAGAAGATCCAGCGGTCGGCCGGCGTGGTGGGCTCCGGAGCGCCGGGCTCGTACCCCTCAAGGTTCATGAGCACGAAGCGGCTCGCGTTCTTCACCTTGTTCGCGAAGTTGCGGGAGCTCTCCAGCTTCGCCTCGTTGAACTTCAGATCCTGGGCGCCGGTCACCTGCATGAGCAGGCCGAAGCGCATGCCGTCGGCGCCGTAGTCCTCCATGAGGCGCAGCGGATCGACGCCGTTGCCGCGGCTCTTCGACATGGGCTTGCCGTCGGCGGCCATGACCGTCGGGTGAATGATGACGTCGTCGAAGGGAATGGTCTCGTCGCAGCAGTACATAGAGGCCATGACCATGCGCGCCACCCAAAGTCCCATGATGTCGCGAGCCGTGGAGAGCACCTGAGTCGGGTAGGCGTCGCGCATCTGCGGGGCGTCCATGCCCTCCTCCGTCCAGCCCATGGTGGCAAAGGGCCACAGCTGGCTGGAGAACCAGGTGTCCAGCACGTCCTCGTCCTGGCGCACCGGCGCGCCGCAGACTGGGCAGACCTCGATCTCCTCCACCGAGGCATCCTCCCAGCCGCAGGTGTCGCAGTAGAACATGGGGATGCGGTGGCCCCACCACAGCTGGCGGGAGATGCACCAGTCCTTCAGGTTCGCGAGCCAGTCCAGGTACACCTGCTTCCAGCGAGCCGGATGGAACTGGATGGAGCCGTCCTCCACCACGCGGGCCGCCGGCTCCTTCAGGGCGTCCACGGCCACAAACCACTGCTCGGACTCCCAGGGCTCCAGCTTGGTATGGCAACGGTAGCAGGTCATGACGGAATGGTCGTGATCCTCCACGTGATCGAGCAGGCCCAGCTCGTCGAAGGCGGCCACGATGGCCTCGCGGGCCTCGTCGCGGTCCATGCCGGAGAACTTCCCGTAGCCTTCCACGACATGGGCCGTCTCGTCGAAGATGTTGATGCGCTCAAGCCCGGCGCGCTCCCCCATCGCCCAGTCATTGGGATCGTGCGAGGGGGTCACCTTCACGCAGCCCGTGCCGAACTCGGTATCCACGTGCCAGTCGGCGAAGATGGGGATCTCGCGGTCCACGAGCGGCAACTTCACCGTCTTGCCGACGAGATGTCCGAAGCGCTCGTCCTTGGGGTTCACGGCCACGCCGGTGTCGCCGAGCATCGTCTCGGGGCGCGTGGTGGCGACGACCAGGTACTCCAGGCCACACGCCGGCTCGGTAAGCGGGTAGCGCAGGTACCACAAATGCCCCGACTCGTCCACGTACTCGGCCTCATCGTCGGCGATGGCCGTGGTGCAGTGCGGGCACCAGTTCACGATGCGCTTGCCGCGGTAGATGATGCCCTCGTGGTACCAGTCGGTGAACAGCTTCCGCACGGCGCGCACGTAGGCCGGCTCCAGCGTGAAGTGCTCGTCGGAGTAGTCGCAGGAGCAGCCCATGCCCTTGATCTGGTTCACGATGGTAGTGCCGTACTCGTCGCGCCACTTGTAGCATTCCTCGACGAAGGCCTCGCGGCCGATTTCCAAACGCGAGATGCCCTGCTCGGCCAGGCGCTTGTCCACCTTGGTCTGGGTGGAGATGCCGGCATGGTCGGTGCCGATGATCCAGCGGGTTTGGAAACCGCGCATGCGGGCGCGGCGGATGCAAGCGTCCTGGATGGTGTCGTTCAGCGCGTGCCCCATGTGCAGCACGCCGGTGATGTTCGGCGGCGGGATGACGATGGTGTAGGACTCCCCCCCGTGCTCGCCGAAGCCCGGCGTGCGCTGGAAGTAGCCGGCGTCCTTCCACGCCTCGAAGATGGGCCGCTCCATGGCGGCGTAGTCGGTGGACTTCTTCTTGTCCTCGGACATAGGCCCTTGCCCTCGCTTTCCCTGATTGCTCGGTATAAAACAAGGCGGGCGGCACGCACGCGGCCGCCCGCCAGATTGCCTTGGGCGATTATCGCACAGAAGGCCCGCTGCCTTACGCAGAAAGAGCCACCTGAGCGCTTCCGTCGGCGATCTCGACGATCTCGGGGCGCGTCTCGCCGGCGATATCGCTCGCGCGCACCGTGACGGAGGTGGCGCCCTTGTGCTCCGGCAAGTCGTACATGACGTCCATGAGCACGCGCTCGCAGATGGAGCGCAGGCCGCGGGCGCCGGTGCCGTGTTCCACCGCCTCATGGGCGATGGCGGAAAGCGCCGCCGGCTCGAAGGTGAGGCGCGAGTCCTCGAACTCGAACATGCGGGTGTACTGCTTGACGAGCGCGTTCTTCGGCTCGACGAGGATGCGGACGAGATCCTCCTCCGACAGCTCGTTCAGCGACGTGATGACCGGGATGCGGCCCACGAACTCGGGGATCATGCCGTACTTGTTCAAGTCCTCCGGCAGCACCTTCTTCAGAAGCTCGGCCTCGGACTCCTTCTTGGAGGCGGGCAGCTCGCTGGCGAAGCCGAGGGACGTGGTTCCCACGCGCTGGGCCACGATGTCGGCCAGGCCCACGAAGGCACCGCCCAGAATGAACAGGATGTTCGTCGTGTCGATGGGGATGAGCTCCTGCTGGGGATGCTTGCGGCCGCCCTGGGGAGGCACGCTCGCCTCGCAGCCCTCGACGATCTTGAGGAGCGCCTGCTGGACGCCCTCGCCGGACACGTCGCGGGTGATGGAGAGGTTCTCGGCCTTGCGGGCGATCTTGTCGATCTCGTCGATGTAGATGATGCCGATCTCGGCCCGGGGCACCTCGAAGTCGGCGGCGGTGATGAGCTTGAGCAGGATGTTCTCCACGTCCTCGCCCACGTATCCCGCCTCGGTGAGCGTGGTGGCGTCAGCGATGGCGAAGGGCACCTTCAGCGTGCGGGCCAGCGTCTGGGCCAGAAGCGTCTTGCCCGAGCCGGTGGGGCCGATGAGCATGATGTTCGACTTGGCCAGCTCCACGTCGCCCTCCTGGGCGGCGGCGCCCATGGAGATTCGCTTGTAGTGGTTGTAGACGGCCACGGAAAGGGCGCGCTTGGCCTCCTCCTGGCCGACGACGTGCTCGGACAGGCGCGCGTACAGCTCGTGGGGCGTCGGCAAATCTCCCAGCACCTCGGCCGGCGAGGGGGCGTTGTCGACCACGGGACTGGCCTGGCGCTCGACCTGGGCGGCCGGCGGGTTCATCCAGCCCATGCGGCGGGGATCGTCCTCCAGCATCTCCACCTCCTGGGCCATGGCGTAGCCCATGTCCCGCATCATAGCGTCGGCGCACACCGAGATGCACTCGTCGCAGATGTAGATGCCGTTGGGGCCGGAGATCATGGCGTTGACCTGGTCTCCGGTCTTGCCGCAGAAGGCGCAGAAATAATTGGTGTCAGTGGGGCCGTAATTGTCGTGACGATGGTTCATGGGGTCTTATTCGCTCTTCTTCTCTCCGGGCATGGCGCCGTGATGGTAGATGATCTCGTCGACGAGGCCGTATTCCTTGGCCTCCTCCGCGGTCATGTAGTTGTCGCGCTCGGTATCGAGCTGAATCTTCTCGATGGATTGGCCGGTGTTCTCGGACAGGATCTTGTTCAGACGCTTGCGCGTCTTCAGCATGAAGTCGGCCACGATGGCGATTTCCGTCTGCTGGCCCTGGGCGCCGCCCAAGGGCTGGTGGATGAGCACCATGGAGTTCGGCAGCACGAAGCGCTTGCCCTTGGTGCCCGAGGAGAGGAGCACCGCGGCCATGGAGGCGCACTCGCCGATGCAGATGGTGGACACGTCGCACTTGATGAAGTTCATGGTGTCCAGAATGCCGAGGCCGGCCGTGACCGAGCCGCCGGGCGAGTTGATGTACAGGGAGATGTCCTTGTCCGGATCGGTGGCCTCCAGGTGCAAAAGCTGCGCCACGACCGAGTTGGCCACGTGGTCGTCGATCTGCTCGCCCAGGAAGATGATGCGGTCGTTGAGCAGGCGGCTGTAGATGTCGTAGCTGCGCTCGCCGCGCGGCGACTGCTCGATGACGTAGGGGATGAGGGCGTTGCTCGGGCGGACCAGGCCGCTCTGCATACGTTCGATGCCCATAGATACCTCGCTTTCGTAAATAGGGCCGCTCGCAGCGGCCTTCACATAGTTCAAGATCATATTGCTATACATCCGTTCGCAGCGCAAGACTCCTAGCGAAAATAGCAGAAGGGGCGGTGACCCGCCCCTTCGAAACCTGCTAGCTGGAAGGCTACTCGGCGGCCTCTTCGGCCTCGTCCTTCTTGGCGGCCTTCTTCTTCGCCGGCTTCTTGGCGGCCTTCTTCTCCTCGGCGGCCTTGGCGGCGAAGTCCACCTCGGTCACATTCGCGTTCTCCATGAGATCCTCGATGGCCTTCTGGCGCAAAAGACCGGTGCGGATGAGGTGCAGACGGCCGGCGTCGCGCCACTCCTGCTCCAGCGCCGCGGGATCCTCAACGCCGGTCTTGGCGAACTCGGCAGTGACGTCCTCGTCGGTGATCTCCATGTTGTTGTGGCGCGCCCACGCCTCGAGCGCCAGCTCTTCCTTCACCTGGTCGGCGGACTGGGCCTTCAGGTCGGCCTTGAACTGGTCGGGCGTGATGTTCTGGCTGGCCAGGTAGGCGTCGAAGGTCATGCCGGCCTGCTGCAGCTGGCCGAAGAAGTCCTGGAGCAGCGATGTCTCGGCCTGCTCGACGAGCGACTCGGGCACATCGCCCTCGACGCGGTCGCGCAGCTCGACCATGATGTTGTTCTCCTTGATGCGCGGCATCAGCGAGCCCTTCTGCGCATTCAGCGACTCCTTGATGCGCTCGCGCATGTCCTCGACGGACTCGAAGCCCATCTTCTCCTTGGCCCACTCGTCGGTGACCTCGGGCGTGACCTTCTTCTTCACCACGTTGCAGGTGACCTCGAAGGTGACAGGCTTGCCTGCCTGCCCGGCCAGAAGCACGGCCGTCTCGTCCTCGGGAATCTCGAGCGTGAACTCTTTGGTCTGGCCCTTCTTCATGCCGAGGATCTCCTCGTCGAAGGCCTCGGAGAACATGCCGGTGCCCGGGCCGTACAGACGGGACTCGCTCGCGAGCGCGGCGATCTCGTTGCCGTCGGCGTCGGTGGCCTTCATGGTGAGGTCGGCGTAGTTCTCCGGCTTCATCTTGGTAGCGGCGGAAGCGTCCTCGTAGTCGGTGTAGTGCTCGGCCATGGCCTCGACCTGCTCGTCGATCTCGGCATCGGTGGCCTCGGCGAAGGGCATCTCGATGGCCACGGGCTCGTAGCTGGTAAGCTCCACCTCGGGGCGCAGCTCGATGGTGAAGGAGTACTCGTAGGGCTCGCCGGCCTTCACGATCTCGTTGGTCTCCATGACCGGGCCGCCCACCGGGGCGAGCTTGGCCTCGTCGATCGCGGCCGTCCACGTGCCGTTCAGCAGCTCCTCGGTGACGGTGCCGACGACCGCCTCGGCGCCCAGCGCGTTGTCGATAACCGGGCGCGGGGCCTTGCCCTTGCGGAATCCCGGGAAGTTGTACTTGCGAGCGAAGTCCTTGTAGGTTTTCTTGATGCGGCCGTCGATATCGGCGGCGTCCACCGTGACGGTGACCTTGACCTTGTTGCCCTCCAGGGACTCAACCTTAGTTTCCACGAATAGTTCCTCCATCGTTTCCTGACACGGTACGGGCTTATCGCCCGCGCGAACACTTCCTCGGCGATCCGCCACGGGAATCCGCCGCGGAAGCGCACGGTTCGCTATTATGCCACAACCCTCCCACAGTGGCTACACGTCACCGAGACCATGACACAAAAAAGAGACGCAGGGCATCCTGCGTCTCCCTATGGCGTCGATTCGCCGCACTCTGCCGACCCCGCCCGTCCCAAGCAGGGCACCGCGGCTCTGCAGACCGGCCCCCTAGGCCTCGCTTTTGCCAGAGCGCACGACGTAGCAGATCGTGATGTACCCGGCGACGGCACCGGCGCAAGCGCACACAAGGCCCTTGAGCAGCATAAGACCCGTCACGGTAAGCGGCAGCGGCAGAAGCACGCAGGCGAAAGCACCGACGCCCATCAGCGAGACAGTGGCGGCAACCGTTGCCACGAGCAGCGCCGGAGCGTAGCTTGCTGGCACGAGAGACGCCGCGCCGCCGAGATTGGCGACATTCGGCCCGGAGAAAACGCCCTTGCGCAGATCCATGCGGGTGAGCGGCACCACGATGACGAACAGCAGAATGCCGAGCAGAACCCCCGTAAGCGCGAAGTCATGGAAGATGTCGGCCTCGCTGAAGAGGAGCTCGGGCTCAGACAGGTGCATAAGATAGAAAATGACCGCATTGATGATGCCGTTGATGATGCCGTAACCGACGATGCACTTATTCAGTAAGTATGAATTGAACGGCTTGGCGGACCGCGTCGGCGCCGCGGGCGCCGAGCCAGCCATTGACTTTGCCATGAGCATTCCTTTCATCGGGATCTTCGTCTGCCGGCACAACTTGCCGAAGTCGCCCGGCGCCTCTCAGTATGGGCGTCGCCCTGATGCCATCGGCGAAAACCCGGAGTGCCGTTACGGAAGGGTGGGCACGGAGGAACCTTAGGGGCAACCTTGCCATCGGCGGGCCACCGATTCGTTCCCGACCTGTTTCGACAAGCAGCCCCGCGCCTCGCTCGAAACAAAGCGCGCCCGCCGGGAACGGCCTTTCGCAAGACCGATCTCGACGGGCGCAAGCGCAGGACCGAGCAAGCTATCCTAGAGCGCAGCCCCGGCAGTCTTGGAGGCCATGGCGGCCGCCACCTCGTCGGCCTTCTGCTGGCCGCGCACCACGAAGCTGATGGTGAACCAGCCGGCGACCGCGCCGCCCAAAGCGCACACGAGGCCCTTGAGGAACATCATGCCGGTCACGGTAGCGCCGGCGGCCGGCAATGCCAAGGAAAGAAGGGCGCCGGCACCGGTCATGACCACCGCGGCGAGCGCGCCCACGCCGAGAATGGAGACCGCGTAGGACGAGGAGACGAGCGGAAAGGCACCGCCCGCCGCACCGGGCAGGGAGAAAACGCCCTTGCGCAGATCCATGCGGGTGAGCGGCACGACGCAGGCGAACAGCAGCATACCGAGGAGAAGGCCGGTGAAGGCGAGGTCGTGCACGATGTCGTGCATGCCGAACATCGCATCGGGAGCGCCGGCGTTGATGCCGGCGAAGATGGCCGCGTTGATGATGCCGTTCACCACGCCGTAGCCGATGAGGCACTTGTTCAGCGCGTAGGACTTGAAGGACTTGGGAGCCTTTGCGATCTTGGAGGTCTTTGCCATGAAGCATTCCTTTCTTCTTGTTGCGCTCACTCGCGACCGCGCGCCCGCTCGCAACGTTTCACTGGTTTGAGCTGCCGCGACAGCGGGCCACACGGAAATTGACCGACAAGCAGTATAGGAACCCGTGTTCCCTTTTCCCAAATGGAACATTTCCGTTGCAACGGAAAACGTTTCCCGATCGAAAAGGAAGCAGTCTTCCTACAATGAGCGCCGCCGAATTACGGAGGGAGCTTGCGAGACTACCCTTTTCGGCATAGGCATTCCATCCAAGATTAAAGGAGGACATAATGGCGAAGAGCAAAACGACGCATCCCGAGGGGGGTGTTGAGAAGTTCCTCGTGCTGCCCATTATCGTGCTGATTCTGGCGCAGATGGGAACGTCGGGCGACAATGGCGCGCTCGGCCTCGCCAACCAGCAGCTGGTCGACGTGCTCGGCGCGACGACTCCCGACATTCAGCTGGCGAACATGGTGTACTCGCTCATGGCCGGCGCCTTCATGGTGGCCGGAGGACTCGTGGGCACCATCATCGGCTGGCGCACCAACTTCCGCCTCGGCGCGGCTCTGTGCGCCGCCGGCGAGCTGGTCATGGCGCTGTCGCCGAACATGACGATCTTCATCTGGGGCGGCCGCATCCTTGTCGGCTTCGGCGCCAGCTTCATGATCCCCTCGGTGCTCGGCCTCATTCCGTTCATCTACCATGGCAAGAACCGCGTGCTGGCCTTCGGCTGCATCGGCGCGGCCTCGGGCCTGTCGGCATTTTTGCCGCTGTTCTTGGGCATCGTTATGCAGTTCGGCGGATTCCGCATCACCTTCGGCGCCCTGGCCGTGTACTTCGCCCTGGTGCTGCTTCTGTCCTTCAAGCTGCCGGCCATCGAGAAGCCCGCTGAGAAGCTGAAGTTCGACGGGCTGGGCACCGGCATCGCCGCCACGGGCCTGTTCCTGTTCCTCGTGGGCCTCTCCCGCATCTCCGCCTGGGGCCTCATCGAGCCCTTCGCCGAGTGCCCCTTCACCATCTTCGGCATCTCCCCGGCCCTGCCCATGGCCGTCCTCGGCCTGATCCTGCTCGTGATCTTGGTGCCGGTCGAGAAGCGCGTCGAGCAGAAGAACGGCATCGCCCTTCTGCCCCAGTCGTTCCTGAAGACCCCGCAGGTGCGCGCCGGCCTCGTGGCAAGCGCCATCACCTTCTTCTTCATGGGCGTCCAGGCGATTCTTTTGTCCCCCTACCTGCAGCTCGTGGCCGGCTGGTCGCCGGTGCTCATGGGCGTCATGGCGCTGGCCGTGGGCATCCCCACCTTCATCTTCTCGCTGGGCATCCCGAAGTTTATGCCCAACGCCAACCCGCGCCGCGTCATCCAGGTCGGCTACATCGTGATGGCCAGCGCGTTCATCCCCATGGCTTTCTCGCTGCACGGCTCTGAGGTCAACGGGCTCATGTGGGTGGGCCTGGCCGTGGCAGGCGCCGGCGCCGGTATCGTTTCCGCCCAGGCCAACAACATCGTGGCCCTGGCCGTAAACGAGCGCGACGCGTCGCAGTCCGGCGGCATCCAGACCACCATGCGCAACGTGGGCCAGGCCATCGGCGTGGCCGCCATCGGCGCGGTCCTGCTGTTCGGCATCACCGCCAACATCGACAACGCCATGGCCGACAGCCCCGTCATCACCCCCGAGGTTCGCACCGCCGTGGCCGAGCGCAACATCTCGCTCATGGGCGACGAGCAGTTCGAGCAGACCATCGCCGACATCCCCATGACCGACGAGCAGCGCACCGAGCTCGTGCAGTTGAACTCCGACGCCCGCATCGAGTCCACCATCACCTCGTACGTGGTGTCCGGCGTGCTGATCCTGCTCGGCCTGTTCACGACCCGCTGGATCACCATCTTCAAGAAGGATGAGGACGGCAAGGAGGAGACCATCGTGGCCGAGACGGCCGACGAGATGCCCTTCGAGCCGGTCGTCGACCGCGAGATGTAACTCGCGCGTGTTTGAAAGGAAATTCATGAAACGACTTTTCACCAATGCCACCTTCGTCACCATGGTTGACGACGTCGACACCGCCGACGCGCTCCTCGTCGATGACGACGGCCGCATCGCCTACGTCGGCACCTTGGAAGAGGCGCGCCGCCTCGCCGAGGGCGCCGAGGAGGTCGACCTGGGAGGCGCGGCCGTGCTGCCCGGGCTCATCGACCCGCACAGCCACTTCACCGGCGCGCTGCAGTACCTCCTGTACGCCGACCTTTCCGAGTGCACCTCCTTCGCCGAGATCACCGAGACGCTGAAGAAGTTCGCCGCCGAGCGAAACATCGGCCCGGACGGCGTCATCATGGGCAACGGCTACGACCAGAACAACCTCATCGAGCAGCGCCACCCCGACAAGTCCATCCTGAACGCCGTGTCCGAGGACGTCCCCGTGCTCATCACGCACGTGTCCAACCACATGGGCGTGGCCAACGACTGCCTGTTGAAGCTGGCCGGCATCACGCCCACCACCCCCGACCCCGAGGGCGGCCGCTACGGACGTATGAACGGCACCGGCGACTTGGACGGCTACGCCGAGGAGCCGGCGGCCATGAACCCCTTCTACGCCGTGACCACTCCCCGCTTGGGCCTGGACTTCGCGGCCATGGTTCCCGACATGCAGCGCATCTACCTGGAGCACGGCGTGACCACCTGCCAGGACGGCGCCACCGCGCCCGACATGGCCAAGGTGCTGGTGGGCCTCGCCCGCGCCGGCCTGCTGAAGATGGACATCGTGAGCTATCCCATGTGGGGCAGCGACGTGATGGCCACGCTCGCGGACAACGCCGAGTTCGACAGCCAGAGCTACACCGGGCACTTCCGCTTCGGCGGCCTGAAGATGTTCCTCGACGGCTCGCCCCAGGGACTGACCGCCTGGATGACCGAGCCCTACGTGGAAGGCCCCGACGGGGAGAAGGACTGGGTGGCCTACAGCACCATGACCGACGAGGACGCCATCGCCTTCGCGAAGATGGCCATCGACTCCAACCACCAGCTTCTGTGCCACTGCAACGGCGACGCGGCGGCCGACCAGCTTCTGCGCGTCTACGAGGCGGCGCGGGACGCATCGGACAACCCCGAGAAGATGGCCCTGCGCCCGGTGATGATCCACGCCCAGACGGCACGCACCGACCAGTACGAGAAGATGGCGGCAATCGGCATGATCCCCTCGATCTTCTCCTCGCACGTGTGGTACTGGGGCGACGCGCACCTGCGGAACTTGGGTCCCGTGCGCGGCGGCCGCGTGAGCGCCTGCGGCGATGCCGAGCGGGCCGGGCTGCCCTTCACCCTGCACACCGACACCCCGGTGCTGCGCCCGAACCTGCTGGAGGCCGCCTGGTGCGCCGTGAACCGCATCACCAAGGCCGGCGTCCAGCTGGACGAGGACCAGAAGGTGACGCCGTACGAGGCCATGCGCGCCATCACCTACAACGGCGCCTACCAGTACGGCGAGGAGGCCGACAAGGGTACCCTGGAGGCGGGAAAGCTGGCCGATCTCGTGGTGCTCGACCGCAATCCCTTGGCCGTCGATCCGCGCGAGATCCGCGACATCCAAGTGCTCGCCACCATCAAGGAGGGCGACACCCTCTACGAGCGCGACGCGAAATAGCGACGGCTCAGTCGCCTGAAAGAAGAAGGGAGGCCCGCGGGCTTCCCTTCTTTTTTCGCATTCTCGGCGCTGTTCGCGCTGTGTCCGGGCTTCGCACGCTGGTCGAGCTTTGCTCCCCTAGCGCCGCGCGCGTCCTGCCCGAGCTTCGCTTCCCCGACCTTTCGTCCCCTATTCGGGCTCCGGGAAGCAGACGAAAAATCCGTCGTCGCTGACGAGATCTGAGGTATCGGCATAGTCTTCCACCAGCCGCTTGAACCCCTGCGTGAGCGGCGTGAGATCGCCCCGCTCGGCGGGCGCCCCCACAAGAACGGCGGCCATCGTGCATTGGCCGCACTCGGCCTGATCGCCCTCCTCCAGGCGGAAGATGCGGATGCCCGTCTTGCAGACGCCCGACCCGCACCAGGCGAACACGAGCGTGCGATCCTTCACCACCGACAGAGTCCAGACGAGCCATTCGAAGCGCTCGAGGGACATGTCGATAAGGCCGTCGGCCGTAAGGCGCGCGTGCAGCGAGGCGAACATGCTCTCGGGCGAGGGGCCGGCGGGCAGGACGCCCCGCTCCCACGCCGTGTGAACCTCCTGGCCCCGTCGCCAAAGCGGCACGGAGGCGATGATGTGATCGATATCGGCGCGGCTGACGCCCGGCGAGATCGTCACGCAGGGGAAATCGACGTCCATCGGCTCGAAGGACACGAGGAAGTCGAAGCGCTCGAGCAGCGTCGAATTGGGACGGCTCGCGGCGGCGAGCACCTCGTTCTCCGTCAGGACATCGGTCACCTCAAGGCGGCTCGTCAGCTTCTCGATGCGATGCGCGCCCCAAAGGGCCAGATCGATTCCGCAGTTCACCACCAGACCCACCCGATAGCAGCGCAGCGCGCCGACCTGGTCGAGGTAATCGAGCAGCACGAGCACAATGCGAGCGTAGTCCGGGCTGAACAGGTCGGCCTCGACAAGCGAAGGCACCTCGCAGAGCACCGAGGACAGAAGACAGGCGCCGTCCATGGCCTCGTACTTCACCGACTCCTCGTTGGGATTCGCCGCCACCAACCCGCAGGTGCGTCGCGCCAGGCCGCTCTCGAACAGAATGGCCAAGGGCTTGCGTACATCCTCGGGCAAGGGCGCGCCGAACGCTTTCTTGAGGGCCTCTTCGACGTCGTCGGTGAACGCGCGGGCGCGCTCGCTCGGCTCGTAGGCGCTCATAGCGGCCAGACTCCATTGCCAGGTGCAGCAGTGGGCCATGTCGCTGAGCAGTCCCATCTCGGCATCGCTCACCGTCAGGGAGAAATGGCGCTCGAGCCGCTTCTTGAGGTAGGCGAAGAACGGCGTGGACCCGTCGGCGCCGCGCCACGCCATCAGGCCATGGCCGAGGCGAAGGCGGGTCACCATAATGCAGAGGTACACGCCGAACTGCCATTGCGCGTTGCTGGAGAACTCGAAGCCGAGGTCGCGCTGCATCTCGGCGATGCAGCGCTCCAGAAACTGGCGGTCGTAGGGCTCGATCGATCCGAACAGCGAGGGCAGGATGCGACGGCGCACCGCAGCCGAGGAGAACGAGAACAGCATGGACATGACGAAGCCCCGAATAGTCCACTCGGGGCCCTCGACGGTGATCTGGCGGCCGACGGACAGCGTGAGCCCGCTCACTTTCAATATCCCCTGCCACCAGCGCAAATCGGACTGAATCTGCTGCTTGTTGCGGAACATGCGGCGCGCGAGGCTGTCGGCGGTATGGGGCCCGGGATAGCACGTCAGCGCGATCATCTCCTGGCACAGGCGCTCGTAGCGAGGGTGCATCTCCGTCTCACTCTCCTCGAGCAAGCGCACGAGCCGGTTCTCCTCGCCGGGAGCCAGCGCAAGGCGCAGCCCGGCCCCGCGCTGGCGGCCCACCCGCGTGGCGAGTCCCTCGTGCTCGAAAAACGAGTTGAGGGCCTTGACGTCGGTGCGAATCGTGCGATCCGAGCAGCCGAATCGGCGAGCGTAATCGGCAGATGTCCGGTAGCCGCTGGCTTCGAGCAGCGCCCGCAGGAGCGCTCCTTGCCTGCTGTTCATAGCTCCTCCTCACCGCTTGGTCCCTCGGGGCGAACGACCCTGCTCCCAGTGTAGAGCGAGCCTAGCCTTTGAGGGCGACAATACCGTGGCAAGATGGCAACGATTGTACGAGATTCTGCGCAATACGACAGCATGGACGTGCATTTGGGAGAGAATTTCCCTGGGACAACAAGATAGTGGGGCGGCGCCATGGGGCGCCGCAAACAGTTGAGAGGCGCATCATGGCAACTACGACCATTACCGCCAACGCCACCACCCGGCGGCCGGCAGAAATCACGAAGGCAAGCTATGCGCCCTTGGCCGTTCTCGCCCTCGCGCAAATCGGCACCTCGAGCGACAGCGCAGCCATGAACCTCGCGACGGCGAGCCTCGTGGGCACGCTGGGCGCCACCCTCGACGATATCCAGATGGCCACCACGCTGTTCTCGCTCATCGCCGGTGCGTTCATGATAGCCGGAGGGCTCGTCGGCGTGACCATCGGCCTGCGCCGCGCACTGGCCATGGGGCTGTCCCTGGCCGTTGCTGGCGAGATGGTGGCGGCGCTCTCCCCCAACATCTTCGCCTTCACCTGGGGAGGACGCGTCATCATGGGACTTGGCGCCTGCCTTATCACGCCCTCGGTGCTCGGGCTGGTCGCGGCGCTCTACCAAGGGCGGCAGCGGGCCATCGCGTTCGGCACCATCGCCGGAGCGGCCGCGCTCTCGACACTCTCCCCGCTGATCTTGGGCATCGTCATGGACTCTTCGGGATTCCGCCTCACCTTCGCCATCATGGCCATCTATTTCGTGCTCGTGCTGTGCTGCACGCGGCTCGTTCCCCGCACCCCCCTCTCCGGCAATCACAGCCACTTCGATGTGGCCGGCACCATCGTGGCCGCTCTCGGCATGGGGCTCGCGCTGTTCGGAGTGGCGCACCTCTCGGACTGGGGCATCGTCAATCCGCAGAAGCTCTGCCCCTTCACCTTGTGCGGACTGCCCCCCACCCTGCCCGCCATCCTCATCGGGCTCGTGCTGCTCGGCCTGCTCGTACCCACCGAGCGACGCGCCCAACGTCGAGGCAACCCCCTCATTCCCGCCGCGTTCGTCACCTCGCCTAAGGTTCGCGCAGGGCTTTCCGCCGTCGCGCTTCCGTTTTTCTACATGGGCGCCGTCGGCATCTTGGCCACGCCGTACCTCCAGCTCGTCACCGGGTTCACGGCGCTGCAAACCGGCATGCTCTCCCTCCTGTCGGGCATCCCGATGTTCCTTCTGGCAACCTTTTTACCCAAGCTCGCCCCGCACCTTTCCTCGCGCCTCATCATCCGGACGGGGTTCATCGCCATCGCCTGCGCCTGCGCGCTCATGGCCTTCGGCGTCCATGCGCACGGCGTGACGGGAGCGCTGTTCGCCGGAATGGCCCTCGGCGGCTTCGGCGTGGGCGCCGTCAACTCCCAATCGAACAATGCCGTAGCCTGCGCTGTGACCCGCAAAGAGGCCGAGCAATCCGGCGGCATCCAGGGAGCCGCTCGCAGCATCGGGCTCGCCCTCGGCACGGCGCTCGCCGGAACCTTCCTTCTCCTCACCATGGCGGGCGGCTTCGCGGCCCAGGCCGCCTCGGCGGGCATCGACCAGAGCTATGTGGCTCCCGCTGCGGAGACCGCCTCGACGCTCATGAGCGACAGCGCCTTTTCCGACGAGGCGAGAACCTGGGGGGCCGACGCCGCGCAGGTCGACAAGCTCGTGGACGTGAAGGCCTCTGCGCAGGCCGACGCCATGCGCCTTTCCTTTGGCGCTCTCGGCCTCCTTATGGCAGCCGGCCTTCTCACCACTCGCCACCTCGTGGAAACCGCCGCGCCGCGCGCCGAGCAAGACAAGGCGAAGGCGAGACAATCCCACTGAGACCCCTCTTGGCCGGGGCCATCGAACGCAGCCGAATCCGACCTGCTGGTATGCTCGTTCCGGCAAGTCGACACTGCCTCAGGCCGTGGGAGACAAGCAAGGCAAACGAGAAGGGAGCCCGCAGGCTCCCTTCCGCAATGTGATTCAGAATGCGCGGTGCGCGCAGCTTGTTAGGAGAGCTCGTGGTAGGCGAAGGAGTCCTTGCCCAGGTGCACTTCCTTGCCCTCCTTGATGAGCTGCCGATACTCGGCGGTGGCCGTGAACACCACGTCGGAAGAGGAGTTCAGGCCCGTCTCGCAGGAATCCTGGATAACGCCGATGATGAAGCCGATGCCGACAACCTGCATGGCAACATCGTTGCTGATGCCGAACAGCGCGCAGCACATGGGGATGAGCAGAAGCGACCCGCCGGCCACGCCGGACGCGCCGCAGGCGGACACGGCGGCCAGCACGCACAGGATGACGGCCGTCACCGGGTCGACCGCCAGATCGATGGTCTGGCAGGCGGCCATGGTCATGACCGTGATGGTGACCGCCGCGCCGGCCATGTTGATAGTGGCGCCCAGCGGGATGGACACCGAGTAGTTGTCCTTGTTCAGGCCGAGCTTGCGGCACAGCTCCAAGTTCACCGGTATGTTGGCGGCAGAGCTGCGGGTGAAGAAGGCGGTGAGGCCGGAATCCTTCAGGCAGCGCAGGACGAGCGGATAGGGGTTCTTGCGGGTGCAGATCCACACGATGAGAGGGTTGGTGACCAGCGCGATGATGAGCATGCAGGCCACGAGCACCAAGATGAGATGGCCGTACTCGGTGAAGATCTCCAGGCCCGAGGTGCTGACCGAGGCGTACACCAGGCCGAGGATGCCGAAGGGAGCCAGATTGATGACCCAGCGCACCGCCTTGGAAACGGCGTCGGAGATGGCGGTGAACACTTCCTTGGTGCGCTCGCCGGCAGCGCGCAGGGCGACGCCGAGCACCACGGCCCAGGCGAGGATGCCTACGTAGTTGGCGTTCATGAGCGCGTCCACCGGATTGGCCACGATGTTCATGAGCAGCGTGGTGAGCACCTCCCCAATGCCCTCGGGGGCCGCCTGCTCAACCATGGAAGAGGTGTCCAGCGTGAGGGTTGTCGGGAAGATCTCGCTGCCGATGAGGGCCACGATAGCCGCCACCAGCGTGCTGATGACGTAGAGCACGACGACGGTTTTCATGGTACCGGCACCCTGGGCGTTGCAAAGGGCGCTGATGACCAGGAAGAACACGAGCACGGGAGCGACGGCCTTCAACGCGCCGACGAACAGCGAGCCCAGAAGCGTAATGATGTCGGTCCAAGGCTGCACATTCGGAATGAGCAGCGCCAAGACGATGCCGATGGCAAGGCCGACGAGAATGCGCTTGATAAGGCTGATCTCGTTGTACTTCCTGAATACTGCGGGGACTGCCAAGGTGATTCTCCTTTTCTCGCGCGCGCCCATACTTCGGCGCGCATCCCAGCCGCACGGTCCCGGCAGGACTCGAACGGGAATGGTGCGGGCGAAAGGACTTGAACCTTCACGGGGGTTGCCCACCAGAACCTAAATCTGGCGCGTCTGCCAATTCCGCCACGCCCGCACTTCTGCGGTTGCCGACAAAACAGCTTGTCGGATTGGTTAATAATAGCAAAGAAACCCAGAATGCGAGGTCACAATTCGGATGAGATGACGGTGCCGCGCCCCTAACCCGCAAATGCTGCCGAAAAAGAAACGAGCCCGCCGAAGCGGACTCGCGGAAATTCTGGCTCCCCGGGTAGGATTCGAACCTACAACCCTCCGGTTAACAGCCGGATGCTCTGCCGTTGAGCTACCGAGGAATGTCGCTTTCAGAACCTTTGCCCTGACGCGCAAGATAGTATTATAACGGAGGGGCTTCTCTTTGCAAGACCCTATTTTCCTCGAAGGCGAAAATTATTTTCGGCGCACCAGATAGCATTTGTGGATGCGGAGGTTTCGCTCGAAATCGTGCGGAATGGTCTGGGCGGTAATGTCCTCCAATTCCACGCCGCAGCGCGCCAGCTCCTCGTGATCGGGCTTGAAGGTTCGCAGGTTGCAGGAGAAGACCGCCACTCCCCCGTCGGCCAACAGACGCGAGACGCCGACGAGCAGCTCCACATGGTCGCGCTGCACGTCCCAGGTGCGTCGGCCCATGGCCTTCGAATTGGAGAAGGTCGGGGGATCCACGAAGATAAGGTCGTAGCGCTCATGGCGGCGGCGCGCTTCGGCGATCCAGCGAGTGACGTCGGCGCGAACGAGCTTGTTGGCCGCCCCTCCCCGCCGACCCCTCGCCGAACCTCCGTCCGTTCGATCCCTTCGATTCGGCTTGTCAACAACTTCGAAGGCGAACCCGTTGGCCGCAAGATTGCGGGCCGCCCAGTCCAGGTACGTCTGAGACAAGTCCACCGTCGTCGTCTCCTTCGCACCGCCGGCCGCAGCATGCAGCGTCGCCACGCCCGTATAGGCGAACAGGTTCAGGAAGCGTTTGCCGGCGGCCATCTTCCCTACCATCTCGCGGGTTACGCGGTGATCGAGGAAGATGCCCGTATCAAGATAGCCCCCCAAATCGATCTCGCAGATCAAGCCGTCCTCGCTCGTGTGGGTCACAAAACGGCGACCGCCGGCGTCGCGGTACTGCCCGCCGCCCTTCGCGCGCAGGCGGGACTTGGAGAACACGTGCTCCGGCGGAATGCCCAGCACGACGGGCACCAGGGCGAGCATGTCCTCGAAACGTGCGTGGGCCTGCTCAGGGTCGACGGATTTGGGCGGCGCGTATTCGGCCACATGGGCGTACAGCTCGCCCTCGGCCTCGGCCGCCCCCTCGTACAGGTCGATGGCGCAGGCGTACTCAGGCACATCGGCATCGTAGAGGCGATAGCAGGCCACCCCCTCGCGCGCCGCCCATTTGCGCCGCTCGCGGGCCACCTTGCGCAAACGACTCGCGAACTGGGCCGCCGCCGGGTCGTTCACCTCAACGGGAATGTCGGCGCCACCGGCGGGGTTGGCCACAGAGATAACCGAGGGGCGCCGGGGCGGCCTATCGAACACCTCGACTGTCGTCTCTGAACGGCCGCGGCCCAGCTTGAGGCGCACCGTCGGTTCCTCCTTGAACTTCGCAGCCATGCCCTCGAAACCTGCGAAGGCGAAACGGGAGCCGGCCGGCGCCTCGCGGGAAGCGGCCACGCACGCGGCTCGGGCAGCCACGGCCTCGGCATCGTCGTCGGCCCGAAAGACCGAGGCGACGCTGGTCACAAGCCGAGGGGCATCGGGACACGCCGGCGCGGTGGCAAGCAGCGCCATGCGCGCCTCGCAGCGTTCGTCCGCCTCGTCCAACAGGTCGCCCCAGGCTTTATCGGGAAACGCCGTCCATCCCGTGAACCCCCATCGTTCGCGCAAAAGGCCCGGCGCCCGATCCTCGCGCACTTCCGCCGCCTCGCGGGCGAGGATGCTGCCGCCATCGACAGGGTCGAGAAACGTCGTCCCCTCCGCAAACAGCTCGGCCGCACCAACCGCCGCGAGCAGCGTCGCCGCCTGCGACACCACCGAGGGCGCCTCCTCCCCAGCCTCATCGCCGAGGTACGCCCGACGTGTGAGGGAGCGGCCCGACAGATCAAGGGACAGGCTCGCCTTCTCCTCTCTAAGGCGCACCTCAACGAGAGCGTCGGGCTGCTGGGGCTTCACATCGGGCCGCGCGCCGCGAGTCTCGGCCAGGCGATCACAGATAGCATCCTTCACCTTCAAGGCGACGAACTGGGTGTTGCGCAGCTCCGCGTTGGTACCGCTCGCCCGCACGGCGATACTCGCACCATCGGCGATCACCGTTTCCCAGGGAAGTTCGCGCACGCCGGCGTACAGGGCATCGGCGTCCCGCGCCGCCACGCGACCTACCGTGAGATTAACGCGCCCCGCGAGCCGCGACCACAGGCACACCCGCAGGGCGTCTTCGGGCGCGCCGAAAAACGATGCGCCGCCGGACAGCGGACGCACCTTCTTCACGCCGAGTCCGTGCAGCTCGTCCGCCAGGAGCCTCTCGGCGCCCGGCAGGCACGTGGCAAAGAACTCGAAACTCTGCACTTGGTTGGTCATTATTCACTCCTATGAGGGCAGAATTGAAGAGTTTGGACAAAATGGGCCCCGAATGAGCTCCCACCGAACTGCTAGGGAGTCATCATCTGCCTTTTTACCCGATCAATTATCGCGATACGAGTAATTCATCGATAAGAAACTCATAAGCAGCGGCCAAATCATGCATCGTGAGCTCACTCGGGCCCATTTTGTCCACAAAAGAAAAAAGTGCTCGCGGCAAACTCTGGATTGCCAGAAAAAGCGCCCGCGGCCAAAAGTCGCGGGCGCTTGATCGCTAGTCCTCGAGATAGTCCTTAAGCTTGCTGGACCGGCTGGGGTGCCTCAGCTTCGCAAGCGTCTTGCTCTCGATCTGGCGGATGCGCTCGCGGGTGACACCGAACTCGCGGCCCACCTCCTCCAGCGTGCGCGGATGACCGTCCTCCAGGCCGAAACGGAGGCTGATAACCTTGCGCTCGCGCTCGGCCAGGCCCTCCAGCACCTTGGCCAGCTGCTCCTGCAGCATAGAGAACGAGGCGGCATCGGGGGGCACCACGGCGGCATCGTCCTCGATGAAGTCGCCGAGCTGGGAGTCCTCCTCCTCGCCGATGGGGGTCTCAAGGCTCACCGGCTCCTGGGAGATCTTCTGGATCTCGCGGACGCGCTCGGCAGTGAGTCCCATCTCCTCGCCGATCTCCTCGGGGGTTGGCTCGCGGCCGAGCTCCTGCAGAAGCTGGCGCTGGATGCGCACAAGCTTGTTGATGGTCTCCACCATGTGCACAGGAATGCGGATGGTGCGGGCCTGGTCGGCGATGGCGCGGGTGATGGCCTGGCGAATCCACCAGGTGGCGTAGGTGGAGAACTTGAAGCCCTTGGTGTAGTCGAACTTCTCCACCGCGCGGATGAGACCGAGGTTGCCCTCCTGAATGAGATCCAGAAACAGCATGCCGCGGCCCACATAGCGCTTGGCAATGGAGACCACCAGGCGCAAATTGGCCTCGATGAGCTGCTGCTTGGCGTCCAGGCCCACCTGCTCGATGCGGCCGAGGCGGCGCTTCTCGCGGCGATCCAGTTCCACGCCGTCGGCCTCGGCGCGCTCCAGCTCCTCGGTGGCGGCCACACCGGCCTCGATCTTCATGGCCAGATCGATTTCCTCGGCGGCGGTGAGCAGGGGCACCTTGCCGATCTCCTTGAGGTACATGCGCACCGGGTCGCCCGTGAGCATGGTCACGCCGGCATCGGCGTTGCGTTTGGCGCGGTTGCGCGCCCGGGCCTTGGTGCGAGGGGTGACCTTCGGAAGGGCGGCGGCCTCCACCGTGGCCTTCAGCTCCTCCTCGGGAATGCCGTCCAGCAGATCCTCCTCGGAGTCAATGCCGGCCTCGATCTTGTCCTCGGTCAGGCTGTCAGAAGTCGCGTCGTTCGCCGCGTTCGCGGGAGGCTCCGCGTTGTCCATGTCGTCGTCATCCAGGTCGTCCATCTCCTCGACGTCCTCAGCCACCACGACCTCTTCGGTTTCGTTCTCAGGATTCTTCTTTGCAGCATCAGCCACGCGATAGTCCTTTCTCTGGCGTCCGCGCCTGATTTTGGGCATGAAAATGCAATTCTGGCGCAGAGATACAGCAGAGAAGAATACTACAAAGAGAAGACCCCTTCAAGAGAAAACCGGCCAGAAGTTTACCCGCAACAACAATTGGTGATCTTCGCATAACCTCTACAAAAGAGGCACTCGAGCGCCTCGGCACCGGGCACTGCGAAGCTACAGCGACTCGGCCAACTTGTAGCCCACCCGCCAGACGGTAACAAGGTAGCGCGGCTTGGAGGGGTCATCCTCTATCTTCTCGCGAATCTTGCGCACCATGACGGTGATGGAATTAGGGTCAGCCGCCTCCTTGCTGCCCCAGAGCGTCTCGAGGATCTGATCGCGGGTGAACACGGCGCCCGGGTCGGAGGCGAGCAGCTCTATTAGCTCGATCTCACGAGAAGAAAGCGCCACGACCTCGCCACGCAACCGCACCTCGTACTTTCCGAAACGGATCTCCAAATCCCCCACCGAAAAGGCCTCAGAACGGTGGTCGCGCCCTTCGCGCTGGCGCTCGCGGTCACGCTCGCGGCGGCGTAAATGCGCGTTCAGACGCAGAAGCAGCTCTTCGGACTGGAAGGGCTTCACGAGGTAGTCGTCAGCGCCGGCTTTAAAGCCGATGGACTTATCCACGATGTCGCCCTTGGCAGTGAGAAACATGATCGGCACATTGCGACCCTCGCCTCGTACGATCTCGCAGATCTCGAAGCCATTGATATCAGGCAGCATTACGTCCAGAATAAGGAAGTCGGGACGCTCGGCTCTCAGCATTTCCAGGCCGTCGGTTCCATTGCCCGCGCAGCAGAAGTCGTAGCCGCCGCGGCGCACGATCTGCTCGATGAGCACCTGCATGGACGCGTCGTCATCGACGAGCATCACCTTAGTCATGGTCTTCCTCCTCTGCGGGCAGTTCAACCGCGAACGTCGAGCCGCATCCCGGCTCACTTGACACGGCCACGGTGCCACCCATCATGGCCACTAGGTCCTTTACCAACGAAAGCCCCAGCCCGCTACCGCCGTAACGACGCACGGTGGACATGTTCTCCTGTCGGAACCGCTCGAAGATGAGCTCCTGGGCCTCTTTCGGAATACCTATGCCGGTGTCCCTCACGCGCATCACCACGTTGCGAGCACCATCCTCTTTCGCCTCGCAACAGACGCGCACAGCCATCTCGCCGCCGGCGTCGGTGAACTTCACGGCATTGCTCGTAAGATTTGCGAGCACCCGGCGCAGCTTCTCCCAATCTCCCATAATGAGAGGCACGTCGAAATCGACACGAGTGGTGAAGGCCACGCCTTTCTTGGCAGCCACGGGCGCCATGGCCGACTCCACCATTCCCACGAGGTCGTTCAAATCAACCAGCTCCAGGTTCAGCGTCTCGGAGCCCGCCTGGATGCGGGCGCACTCCAGCACATTGTCCACCATTTCCAGCAAGATGGCGCCGTTTTTGCCAATCTCCTCCAATTGGCGGCGCGCCTCGGGCCGATCGGGGCCGATGGACTCACCCAAAAGCTCGGCAAAAGCCAAGATGGAGGTTAGCGGCGTGCGCAACTCGTGGCTGACAATGGCAAGGAAATCGGACTTGTATTGGTTGTCCCGGGCGAGCTGGGCGTTGATCTCCTCTACTCGGCGGCGCTGACACTCCAGCTCGGCGTTTGCACTGGAGAGCTGTTCTGTGCGCTCGGCTACCTGAGATTCCAAACTTCCGTAAAGCTCCTCCAGGCGCTGGGCCATAGAATGGTACTGCTCGATGAGGCCGTCTATCTCGCGGGACGAGTACAGCACGCCGCGCTCGGCCATGTCCAGGGAGCCTCGTGGCGGGAGGCCGCGCAGGCAACCGGAAGCGGACGCGGGCCCATGTCCAATGACGCCCGCTGGGCCAAAGACTCCTGGAGTACCCATCTCCCCCTCGGCCGTCCGCGCGCCGGGCTCGGCCACACGAGAGAACGAAGCACGCAGCTCCGTCAAAGGCTCAGTAATGAGTCGGTTGATGACGACATAGATGAGAAGCGCCATGGCAGCCACCACGGCCAGAAAGAACATCATGTTGCCGACGATGGCATCACGCATGTTGGCCATGGCGCCATCGGCGGGAACCACCACCGATACTGCTCCGGCCACATCTCCCACACTCCAGCCCTCTTTCGGGTAACCAGTCGCATCCAGCTCGCCGGCGGGCTGGCCGTGGCACTCGATGCAGTCGTCGGAGACGTCCATGGCCCGCACATAGCGGAAGACCTGATCACCTCCCTCGGTCTGGTAGCCCCAGACCTCATCGGTGTCCTCATCCGTCAAAAATGCCTCGATGGCGGCGGCCTCGTAGGCGTCCGGGATATTGTAAATGTTGCGCGGGTTCAAATTCGTGAAGCGGATGGAGTAGTCCGTCTTCTCGGAGAACAGAGCCGCCACCGACTTGCCCGCGATGGCGCAGTGCAGTCCCTTGTAGTCGTACTCCCCATCGGAGGTGTAGTTGATGACGTTCTGATTCAGGGAGATGAAATCCCACATGGCATCCATCTCGGTAACGAGCACCCGCGACTTTTCCAGAAGGTCGGTCTCGGCGCGGCGCGACTGATCGTCGTAGGTGAAGGCAAGGAACACCGCTGATATCAGCACGAGAACAACCGTGAGAAGCCCGATGAGCTTCGTCCGCAGTCCGATCTTCCTCTGTCGCCCGACTCTCGCCACAGCTCTACCGCACCCACTTCCAGGCAGTGCGCGGCCGGCTCGTCTTCTTATCCATGCACCCTCCCTAACCCCCGATGCGGCTGGTAGGAGTTATACCCTACCAGCCGCCGTAAAGCTAGTGTCCCGTTCTTAAGCCGTCGGCGCTTAGGCCTCGTGGCTCACTTCCTGCGGGTTGCGCAGCACGCCGCCCTTGGCCGCGTCACGATGGGGCGCGAACACCACAGCGGGGCCCGTCTCATCGGTCAGCTCGCCCAAAGCGCTCACGCCCTCGGGATGGCGCTCCCGCAGCTCGGAAAGCGTGCCGAACTCCAGAGCGCGCACCGGACAGGCTTTGGCGCAGGTGGGATCCGGCGTGCCCTCCGGGTTCTCGTCGGAGCAGAGCACGCACTTGTGGGACAGCCCGTCGTCCAGCTGCACCGGATGCCCGTAGGGGCAGCTTTTCTCACAGGTCATGCAGCCGATGCACTTCTCCTTGTCGTTGTTGACGATGCCCGTCTCCGGATCCTTCTGCATGGCGCCGGTGGGGCAGTTGGCCACACAGGCCGGGTTCTCGCAATGTCCGCAGGTCATCGAGACGTAGTAGGTGAATGCCGTGGCGGTAAAGGCGCCGGCCTCGTCGGCCTTCCACTCGCCGCCGCCGAACTCGAACACCTTGCGGAACTTCTGCGGCACCTCCAAGTTATTGCGATCGAAGCACGAGGTCATGCAGGCCTTGCAGCCGGTGCAGATGTCGGTGTTGACGAAAAATCCGTACTGTTCCATGGTCTATCCCCCTAGGCCTTCTCGATCTTGCACAGGTTGGAGTGGACGCCGTTGCCCTTGGAGATGGGCGTCGGGCGCGAGGACGTCAGCACCGAGATGCAGCCGCCCAAATCGAGCACGCTGGGATCGCCGATGGTGGCGCCGTCGCGGGTCTCCGGGTCGTACCACGCGCCCTGGGGCACGCTCACCACGCCGGGCATGATGCGGTTCGTCACCTTCGCCGTCATCTGGGAGCGGCCGCGCTCGGTGGACACGATGACGGTGTCGTCCTGCTTGATGCCGAGCGTGGCGGCATCGCCCTCGTTGATCCAGCACTGCTGCGGGGCCACCGAGCTCATCCACGGCACGTTGCCGTAGGAGGAGTGGGTGCGCGTCTTAGTGTGGTGGCCGATGAGCTGGAAGGGGTACTCCTCGCGCAGCGGGTCGCCGTAGCCCTCGAAGTTCTCGTACCAGATGGGCAGGCCCGTGATCTGGTCGCGGCCGTCGTCGGGCACGTACCCGCCGCCGGTGAGGTCCCACTGGCGCGACAGGTTGTAAGCCTGCTTCGAGAACACCTCGTACTTGCCCGAGGGCGTGGCGAGCGGGCCTTCCGGCGCGGCGATGGCCGGCTCATGGTCGTCGGTCTGCTTGATGAGGCCGGCGGCGCGGAACTCCTCGAAGGTGTCGGGCAAGTCGTCGCCGGCCACCTTCCCCTCGTTGTAGCACCACTCGACCCAGTCGAGCTGGGTCTTGCCCTCGGTGAACTCGTCCTTGATGCCGAGCGCATCGGCCAGAAGGGTGCAGATCTCGTAGACGGGCTTGGCCTCGAACAGAGGCTCGATGGCCTTCGACTCGCAGCAGATGAAGCCGGTCCAAGCGGTGCCGCCGGTGGTGAGGTCGTCCTCCTCGAAGGGCGTGGTGCCGGGCAGGATGATGTCGGAGGCCATGGCCGTCGGTGTCATCCACGGATCAACCGTGACGATCATGCGCACACCGGAATCTTTCTCGTCCGGAAGATTGTAGATGCGCAGCGAGTCGTTGATGTCGGCGTGCTGGCCCATCATGACGTTGGAGCCGTAGTTCCAGATGAACTTGATGGGGGCCTTCAGCTTCAGGGTGCCGGGCTCCTCGGCGTAGCTGGTGACACCGGTCTCGTCGATGGCGCGGATGCCCCAGGTGGCGTCGTTCATGACCGTGTAGTCCTCGATGGCCTGGTACCAGTCGAAGAACGACACGCACACCCCCACCGTGTTCTTCTCGGGGAAGCACGGGATGGCCGTGGGGGTAGCGAACGGAACGCCGCCCACGCCCTCACGGGCGCCGGTGCCGCCGCCGGAAATACCCACGTTGCCGGTGATGGCGGCGATCATCGCGATGGCGCGGGAGTTGTTGCCGCCGTTGGAGTGACGCTGCGGGCCCCAGCCCTGAATGGTGGCCGTCGGACCGTCCATGTACAGGTCGGCCAACTCGCGGATAGTGTCGGCCGGGATTCCGGTAATGCCGGCGGCCCACTCGGGGGTCTTCTCGCCGGTGCCCTTGTAGGCGCCGGTGCCGGCGAGGTAGGCCTCGTAGGACATGTCCTCCTTGATGGTGAGCTTGCCGGACTTGTCGAGCCCCATGAAGGCGGTGCTCGTGGGCTCGGCGGCTTTCACGTCGTCGGCGAAGCTGTCGGAGAAGAAGCCGACGAACTTGTCGCGGATGAGCTGCTCGTCCAGCTTGCCGGCGCTGAACAGGTACTGGATCATGCCGGCCACGAGCGCCATGTCGGTACCGGGGCGGATGGGGATCCAGCGGTTGGCCACGCCCACGGCGGTATCCGACAGGTGCGGATCCACCACCACGATGGTGGCCTCGGGGTTCTGCAGGCGCACCTGGGTGAGCAGGTACTGCATGGCCGAGCCGGACATGCGGGTGTTGGCCGGGTTGTTGCCGAACAGCACGATGTTCTTGGAGTTCACGAGGTCGGTCACCTCGTTGTTCGACCAGGCGTCGCCGTTAAAGAGCGGCATCTCCCAGGTGATCTGTCCGGTGGAGTAGTCGGCGTACTGGCGCAGGTAGCCGCCCCACAAATTCATGAGGCGTGCGAACATGGTCTGATCGGGATGCCACGACTTCGACACCGTGCCGCCCAGCACGCCGGTGCCGTACTGGATATAGAAGGCGTCGTTGCCGTACTCCTCCTTGATCTCCTTCATGGTGGTGGCGATGAGATCGATGGCCTCGTCCCAGGTGATCTCCTCGTACTTGCCCTCGCCGCGCTTAGTGCCCTCGACGCGCTTGAGCGGCTTCTGAATGCGGTCGGGGCTGTAGATGCGCTGGCGGTTGGTGCGGCCGCGCACGCAGGAGCGCATCTGGTAGATCTTGCCAGGGCCGAACTCGTCATCGCCGTCGGAATCGATGTCGATGCGCACGACCTGGCCTTCCTTCACGTAGGCCTTCAGCGGACAGCGGCTGCCGCAGTTCACGTGGCACGACGACCAGCTAACGGTGTCGTAGTCAAGCGGATCCCCGCCGGTGACGGGCAGGCTGTCTGCGGCCGGCTCCTCCTGCTTGGCGGCCGGCGCGCAGCCGGTCAGCGCCACACCGACTCCCGTTGCCCCGGCCAGGCCGAGAAACGACCGGCGGCTGATCTTGCCGAAGGTTTGCGCAGTCTTTCCCATAGACTCCCCTTTCCTCTTCTTGTTCGGGGCCCGAAATGGAAGCCGGGCCCTCGCTCGGAAAGTAAGTCTACGCGCGCGAGCATGGAACCTCCATGGGTATTTGGTTCATTTTTCCTTAGAGAATTCTTATCGAAATATTGCATCCCAGGTGAAAGCCGCAAAACCGCTACTCCAGCTCTCCCGTGGCGTAGGCATCGTAGATGGCCTCGGGCGAATCGTAGTAAAAACTGCCGTTGTAATTGTCGATGAGAGCGCTGACCGGCGAACGGTAGGCGCGCAGGATCGCCCCAACATCGGTCGTTCCCTCGCGGTCGGCGATGGCGAGGACGAGCCGCTTGTACACCTTGCCTATATCCCAGTGGGAGGGAACGGCGTAGCGGGCGGCGGCGACGTTGTCGAAAACGCCTTCGCCGATGCCGGCCTCCTCGATGAAGCGGTCGCTCACCGCGTCGATGTTGTCGCTATGGTACACATCGGCCAACTCCACAATGCGCCCCAGACGCTGCGGCCCGAGCGCCTCCACGACATCCGACCGGCGGTTCTTCGTCTTGCGCGCGATATAATCGACCAGGCTGCAAACGAAGAATATATCGTTCGCACGGCGGCTCTCACGCCCTTCCATCTCCGACCTCCTCGCAATTGACGAACTCCAGTGATTCAAGTGCCCTGTCGGTGCAGAAGGCGATCTGGTGCGTTGGATACTTGAACTTCGCTAAAGCCCAGAACTGCTCGCGCGTGATGGCACCCTCGATGTACTCGGAAACGTAGTTGTATATCTGGTCGTCCGCCATGGCGCCTATGACCACGTCGTGGGAATGGGACTCGCCGTGGCGGCACGCGACGATGAAGTCGAGCCACTCCTCACTCATCTCCGGAAACTCCAGGATGTCGAGGCCTTGGGCGAAGCGGACCACGTAGGTGTTCACGCGCGGCACCGGCATGCGCTGCGCCCAGCGCTCGGCCTGCTCACGGATGACGGTGCAGTAAAACCCCGGTCCGAAGTCTTTCGTGTAGCGCCCGACTCGAATCTCGGGCGCGGCAACGACGTCTCCGCTACCGTGGTACACCGTCATAAGTGCCATAGCCCGCGCTCCTTTCTTTGGTCGAGGCCATTATACCGCCAACCATACAAAGGAACGGTTAGTCTTTCAGCACCTTCTGAGGCCCAAGCGGTTGAACGAATATTTGTCGCTCGGCCCCGAGAGCGTGTGAATCGACCATATCCCTAACCACACTAAGTCGGCAGGTCATTCTGAATTGTTGCCGGTACTTGCATCCCAGTATGTTCTCGTATTCCAGACTTTTCACTACATTCACTACAACATCGTTGCCCTGAGGCACACGGACCATCTGGGACTTCGAGCAGGCTGACGGAACGCAACTAAGTTCCAACTCGGCATCGGGAGATACGCCAAAACCATCCAACTCCCAATGGTAATTATTTGCGGGGCCATCGCCGACATTTTGCAATACTATCTCAATACTATGGACGGCTTTCGAAGCGGAGCACTCGAAAGCACCGTTTGCATTGAACGCTTCTGCTTTTTCGTCTCCACATTTAACAGACGCAATAACAAAAAATGGACGTTTAGTATTCTCCTGTTCGCGCCTTTCTTGATCTTCGTAGGCCCATTTCGTCTGAACGTAGGACACCGTTGCCAATGCGACGGTAGCAACGGCAGCAACGCATGATCCGAGATAGCCGAGAAATTCACCGAAGTCGCAATTTGCCCTCATCCATTCTGAAGGAGCCTCCTGTTTGAACGCGCAATTAAAGGCGATAAAAGCGAGGATCGTCGCCACAACTACAACGACAGATGTAATGATTGCCGTACAAGCAATGGTTCGTTTTCTATTCGTGCTACTCAAGCCCAAAACTTCAGCCTCCTATAGCGCTGAACATCCTGCTCGGCGCTTTTCTCACCCATCTCGCCTCCACCGATCCTTCCCAGGAGGTACCCGACAGCAAACCTACGAGAACGCTATCAAGTACCCGAGGGAGTTAAGCAGTTCGTTATTTTTAGCCGCAAGAGCAACAGAGGCCCTCGATGCTTCAGCCGTCGATTGAGTCGCTTCAGCGGTTGCTGCGGAGTCTATCGCAATCTCCTCGACCCTCTCAGCAATAGATGCCGTGTTTTTCGCAATGCCCCACATTGCGTTCAGCGCATTAGTTTCCAGCGACTTTATCTGCTCGGATACTTTCTCGAGGGCAGCGTTCGCCTTCTTAAGTTCGCTGTAGAGAAGATGCTGTCCCTCTTTGATTTTCTCGAGAGACCCCAAAACATCATCAAGTTTAGTGATAATCAAATCGGCGCGGCGCTCCGATTCGTAGAGATTGTATGCCCCATCAGGCCCCGAAAGAGCTTCGCAGCGTCCTGATTCAAGATACTCGAGAATAGATGCAATCGCAGGCAACGTCCTATATTTTGAGAAGATGACGTTGCAAGAGTACAAATCGCTGCGTATCTGAAGAGCCCGTTCCAGCTCTTTTCGAGCTATTCGCTCCTCTTCCGCATAAACCTTTTCCAGCTCCTCAGCTTCTTCTCTTGTCCTTTGAAGCGGATTATCATCTGCTATGAGCCGTTCTATCTTTTCGTTGAGCTTATTAATCTCCAAGTTTCTGAGTTTGTCGAGAGCGGCCTCGCGAAGCTTGCACGCACGTTCGTATTCATCGAAAGCTTTTTCCGACTTCTTTTTTGCTAAGGCTATTTCCTTCGCTCGCCCTTCAACCTCTTGCTCATATTTCGCGCGCAATATCCCATTAGCTTGCTCAGCTTTTTTCTTGTTGAAAAACCCACCTTAAAATAGTTAGGTTGCTCGATTGGAAGGAGGCTATCCGCAAAGGCTTTCATGGAAAACGCCTCTGGCTTATCCGGAACCGGGGGCACCTCGGCCGCATGCTCCAAGGTGATAACAGGTTTCGCCCCCGCCTTGAGGGCGTCAACTCTGCCCTGAAGGGCCATTGCCATTTCCAAGAAGGGCGTTTCGACCATCTGGCGAACCGATTGAGATTGAGGCGTCACCGATCTTGCCACTTGGTTGTATCTTAATCGCGCTTCTTCAAACTGGCATACTACCCTTGCAGCCAAGTAAACTTGCGTCTCGCAATCAAGCACCGTTCGCAAATAATTCACCAGCGAGGTTGTACGATCCGCATCAACTTGCGGGGAACTATCTCGCGTCTCTGGCTCAAATTTCTCTATTTCGACGTCGGGATTCGGCAGATCTGATAGAGGGAAGATGCTCGCCAGCTCACTGGCGCTCTCCGACTCGAAGGGAACGAGCCACACTGTCGTTCCGTTAGCTCGCCAGCCGGGAATAGAGGAGTCGAAGACGGGAGGGGTTGAATCTGGAGACGAATCCGCAAAGGGCAGTATCTCGTACAGCAATTCGGGCGTCTCCCCCTTGCTGAGCGCTGTCCGAACCGATTCAAGCGAAGCGTTAATCACAATATCGCGCTTTTCCACAGCTCCGAATAATGTGCCCTGGCCCACTCCCCCCAACTTTCCTTCGCGAAGCGTCTTAAAACGGCCGCAGCCCCCACTCGAACCACCTCCGCAAAAGCCAATATGGATTCGAGATTGGCGCAACCACGAAATACACGCGAATCGCGCGTACACGCATCTTTCAAAAAAGTGACGGTGCGAAGTGCGCCACATGAATGGAAAGGGTCGTCACTGAGCCAGAGGGTTGATGACG
The DNA here is from genome assembly GCF_977072315.1 of Adlercreutzia sp. CNCM I-6215. Lineage (NCBI taxonomy): Bacteria > Bacillati > Actinomycetota > Coriobacteriia > Eggerthellales > Eggerthellaceae > Adlercreutzia > Adlercreutzia sp. CNCM I-6215. Next base: position 60,857 of record NZ_CDRVMA010000002.1, read on the forward strand.
CTTTACCTTTACCGAGGAAAAGAATTGCCTCCAACGATGAACAATACGCAAAGGCATTGCCATCAATACCACTCACGCTTTCGGGCACTACCAGCGATTCGAGCGAAGAGCACCCCTCAAATGCGCTGTCGCTTATATATTTGAGTCCCTCGGTGAGGGTGAGAGACCGCAACGCCGAACAGCCTTGAAAAGCGCCTTGCTGTATCTCTTCAACACCTTTGGGGACGATCACAGATTCGAGAGCCTTACATCCCTTAAACGCTTCGCGGCCAATGGAGACAACACTGCTGGGAATCCTTACCGATCGAAGGTTGATGCACCCCTTGAACGTAAACCAGGATATTTTTTTACGCCTTCAGGAATAACCACTGACCTTAGAGAGCAGCATTCTTCAAACGCCCAATCCCCTATTTCCTTTACACTCTTCGGAATATCAACAGATTGAAGCGACGAGCAACCATTGAAGGCATTATGTCCGATGTACTCAATACCTTTGGGTAAGATAACTTTCTGAAGAGAGGTCCATCCCTCAAACGCTCTATCGGCAATACCCGTGAATTCTCGCGGAATTGTAATAACCTTAGGCCTCTCGGCACCGAAGGACGGTTTGTACAAAGTCATCGCCTCAAACCAACCTTTCCCGTAGACGCTCTTTTAACTGCAGAGACGAAAGCCGTCGCTCGCTTCGTGACGTCTCTCTTTCGCTGATGCTGACGTATCAAAGGGTAACGCGTTATTCGGAAGGTTTGTTGCGCAACAAACCTAACGGCATCGGCTAGATCCCTCCCCGCGCAAATGTCCAATCACCAGATACGACTTCGCTTCGTGGCCATGGATGTCGCCCAGCCGCCTTCGTCCTCTTCGAGAGTTAGGACGTTGATGGTACAATGCCGGGTACCACACTGTGTCGTTGTCCTTGAGGGCAAGGCGCTTACAACAGAATATGCGGCAGGCGAGCTTTAGCGCTCGCTGTCGGTATGCGCGTCTTGCTCTTTGCGGTTGAACCATTGATAAGGAGGGTATCTGCCTGTCTGGTGGTTCGCCGTGTTACGAGCGCCCCGACACAGTGCGGTAACTGCGGTGGATACCCTCCTTACCTCTGTATGGGGCCGTCGCCGCGGTTGCACGCAACCGTCGTCGGAAGGACGCGCCCTTGCCTCGCTCGGAACGCCGCATTCCCGCAACAACTTCAGATCGGATGACCATTGTCGAGGGGGGCCATGTTCTGCGTCGGCCCCCCTTCCATGAGAAACCCAGGCGATTACCCCCATAGCATCTATCATTATCGCAGGTCATTTATGCAATTTGTTGCGCAACATATTTCGATTACTGTCGAATACTATATCCACACCCCATCAATTCAGAACATTTTGAAACGAGAGGATTTACCATGTTTACACCAAACACACTGCCGCTTATCTTAGTTGTACTCCTGATTTACTTCATTCTGCTCATAGCACCCACAAGCCTCTATGTCGAAGCCGCCCGCGAGAAGGGATACTACCAAAACAAGAGCACTGCGTACTTATACGTCATTGCTGCCTTTTTCACTCCTTTTACTGTGGGGTTATATGTCGCCGGACTGCCTGATCGCAGAATACTTCCCGAAGCCCCTAAACAAAACCTAACTGATGATCTGCCGGCCATTTAAGTAATACGAGGAGACGGATGTGGCAAACTTCAAGGTCGTATTTCGCAGCGACAATCAGGGCGCAGACACCTCTCCAGGCTGGGAGCCAGGCTGTCCGCTGCTTGTAAATGCGGTACAGGTATCGCGCAACACCGATACGGGCCAATGCTATCTGCAGCTGAAGCTGTCGAACATCTCCGGAGCTACAGTAGACAGTTTCAAGCTGCAAGCCGATGTGAGCTATGTCGACGGCGCTTCCGAAACCGTGGAGCTCAACCCCCTCGACGCCGACGTCCAGCCAGCCAAGACGCATCGTCCCGAACCGGTTTCACTTGCTGGTTCGCAAATCACCAACGTTATCGTCCGCGTTCTCTCTGTCTCTCAACCTGAAATAGAGTGGCACGCTGAAGCTGGATCCGAGCCCGGGCCCATTCCTGTGGGAACTGAGCTTGTGCTTGACAAAAAAGCGACCGCAGAACGCGCTAAATCACTGGAAGAACTTTACAAAGACTCTTCCAAATACCGCCATGCGGTAACACTTGACAATACATGGTGGGTATGTTCCTGCGGCATGCCCAATGTCGATCGGGATCGGTGCTGCAGATGCGATCTCTCCAAAGATTATCTTGTCGCCCTCGAGGACGAACAGTCCCTTATCGCGCGATGCGAAGAACGCAGGATCCGTACTGCCAAACGAAAGAGAAAGAGATTGATCGCAAGCGCCTCTTTCATCATTGCCGTAGTTGCTGCTTTAGCCATTTTGTTCTTCACAACGGATGTCATCGTTCCGAACGCCTCTTACAATGCCGCAGCCCGTCTCTTGAGTGAGAAAAACTACGACAGCGCATATTCCGCCTTTCTCAAGCTCGGAACTTATCGAGGCTCCGACCAGGCAGCACAAGAATGTGCGTTGCAGGCAGCACAAAGCGCTCTTGACTCTGAAGAGTTCGCAACACTGGAACGCTGGTATTCTAGAATAGACCGCAAGAACGAGATCGATGGCTCCATCCGTGAAAAAGCCAGCCAGCTCAGCTCAGAAAGCAAGCTCGGCTCAGCTGCGGGGCTTTATCAGATCATAGGCGATGAGGAAGCCGAGAACCAAACGCTCTACCAGTACGTCCAGAACAACTACGACGGCGATTACAACGAATTTGTGGCCAAGTTCCTCGGGCAGTTAGCACAGGATAATTACGAGGACTCCAAAGACTTGAGAAATAGCTATATCGAAAGATGGAAGAGTGAGTATCCTGATGTAGCGGAGTGAATCAATACGGTGCGGTCGCACTCAGTTACTTACCCCGGGTAGCCCTCTATGAGGAGGAAGGTGGTGGAGGCGGCGAGGCGGAGTTGGTCTCCCGGGGCCACGGGCGCGGGAGAGGCTTGCCAGCCATCGCGCTGGCCGCGGGGCGGCTCCACCACCGTCTCCTCGCCAGTGAGACCGTTCACGAGCACCGTGCCGTGACGGGAATCGCAACCTTGCACCCACCACGCGCCCGCATCGTCGCGCCAGAGGCGCGCGTGGCGGCCGGACACATCGGGGCCGACTTCGCTTACGGCCCCTTCCGTTAGCGCGAGCGCACCTACCTCCGCGCCTGTCGCCGTGGGTTCCACCCATTGGGGCGCGCCAGCGACGATGCCGTCGACGATGCGCAGAAGCCCCAACCAGCGCGGGCGATCGTCGGCGCCGGCTGTCACCGCCTCGCGCGCAGCGCCCTGAGACATCGGCGCCAAGGGCGGTGTGGCAAGACCGCCTCCGTGCATCTTCTCGGAGAATTCGCGCGCCTCGGCCACGGCGCGTCGCACGTCGGCCGTGCAAGCGGCCGTCACCAGCAGCACCAGGGCCACCTCGGCGCGCTCGTCGGCCGTGAGCGATCCCTCGCAGGCGATGCGTTCCATCATGTTGCGGTACAGCGTGGGGCTCTGCCCGCATGCCTTCAGGGCGTCGTCCATGGCGCGGCCGGCCTCTCCGCAGACAATCTCGAGAATGGCGTTGCCCGTGAGAGCGCGCTTGCTGCGCGACTTCATGCGCGCCGCGAACCGGAGTGCGCCGACGGCGTAGTCGCAGAAGTAGCTGTCTGAGAGCGTTCCAGCCGGCGCGTGCACGATGAACCGCGACACCCAGGTACGATCGCCCAGGCGGCTCTGGGGGCTGCGCCCGTCGGAGAGCGGGCGGCCCGACAGCAGCAAGCCCGCCAGCTCCTTGTGGCTCACGCCGCAATGGCGCTTCGCCAAATCGAACAGCACGGAAGTGGGTGTGGCATCGATGGGGGTCATACGCCCTCCTCATTGGTCTCATCAGCTAATTCGTAAATTGCCTCGGACGTTGTCTCTAACGCCAAGGCCTCGCGGCTCGCAGTCGAGATGGCACGATCCTCGGAAGGCACCGCACCCCAGGGCAAGACGGGCCGCGCCAACGGGGCGGTGGAGGACGCAGACGACAACGGAGGCAGCGCCAAGGCCCAATCGGCGACCAATCCCGGTAAAGGAGCGACGACGGCGAGAAACAGCGCCGCATAGAGAGCGTCCGAGACCGACTCGCTCGGCCATGCCGTGAGCGAGGCCAGAAGACCCGCCACCGTGCCGCCCAGAAGCGACCCGAGAAGCCCTCGCACGAAACCGAAGCCAGTGTCTCTCTCGCTGCCGCGGGCGATAAGGGCGCCCGCAAGGGGCAGCAGAAGCGCCGCGGAGACCGCAAGCCCCGGCATCGGTCCCGACCATAGCGGCTGACCGGCTGGGAAAGCCACCGCCACGTCCTGAGTGAGAAGCCCTGCAGCCACAGCTCCTCCGACGGCCACGGCCGCCGAGAGCGCGTCGACGGCCACGCGGGTCGCCCGACGCAAACGTCGACGACGCCGGGCTGCCGTTGCCGCCGCCCCGCCCAAAGGGCACGGCGCCAAGGGCTCGCCGCGCAGAGAGCGGGCCACGTTGTCAGCGTACTGGGAGCAGAACAGGGCGAGCGCCTCCCGTACCTCCCTTGCCTGGGGACGTCGACTCTGCTCAGGGACGAGGCAGGCCATGAGCACTTCTGCGAGCTGGTCGTCCACCGCAGACAAGGCCGCTCGAACGCGATGCGGCGCCGGGGCGCCATCCAACTCTGCAGCGGCACGCCCCACTGCTACGGCTACCTCGGGCTCCGAAGCGAGCACCGCGCGAACATCTGCGGCGCTCCCGTGGGCACCGGCGGGCGTCTCGGCCGAGAACTCCGTCTTGATGCGGTAGGCAGACCGGCCTTCGCGCTGGCTGCGACCGGCAAAGCTGAGGTCGTAGGGCGAATGCCCCTCCATCAACTGGTACAGCACGCTGGCAGCCGCGTACACATCGACAGCGGGAGACCGGCGCCGAGCCACCGCCCCCAATACATCGTCGGTCAGCATCTCGGGGGCGGCGAAATCGGCTGTCGCCCCCAAGGGCGCCCCCCATCGCGCCGTCAGCGAGGAATCCGCGCTTTCCAGCGGAACAGCCGATCCGAAATCGACGAGAACGAGCTGGAAGGCGCCCTCCTCCACCTGATCGGCCGCGGAAAGCTGTCCCGTATCGATCATGATATTGCGCGGGGCCACATCACGATGGGCCAGGCCGCCCTCAACATAGGCCATACGAGCCAGAAGATCGAACAGGTCGCGTCCGATGCGGGCCACCGTAAGCGGCGAGAGCCGCCCCTCGTCGTCCACGGCCAGAGCGCGAGCCGCCTCTTCGAGCGTGACCCCCTCCACCCATTCCATCACGATGACCGAATCCTCACCGACGCGGCCGCGTCCGTAGAGGCGGGGGAAGCCGCGCAACGGGGACAAGGCGCGATGGGCGTCGTATTCGGCATCGAATGCGGCTCGACGGGCCTCGGCGAGCCCATCGTCCGCTCCCTTGCCATCAGGCTGTCGCAAACGTTTGAGTGCGAACCGCTCGCCACGGGGATTGCGAGCACGGAACACTTCCCCTACACCGCCTCGGCGGCAGGAGGCCTCGTCCACCAGCAGCGTGACGAAGCGTCGCTCGTAGGCGTCGCGATGCTCAGGGGCGACATAGACTGCAGGCTCGAACGCCTCCACCCGAACAAGGCGTACGGAAGCGCCGCAGGCGTCATCGGCCAGCGCACCGCCAACGGGGCGCGCCTCTAGCACCGCCGTCACGGACGCGCTCCGCCCACATGGGCCTCGTAGGCCTCCAGATACGCCATGCGCCCCGTCGCTGCGCTTCTTGTCACACGGCCCGACCAATAATCGGCATTCGCGGCGGGATCTTCGAAATAGCAATTCCCCGACCAGGCATTATCCAACTCGTACAGTAGGTTGATCAGGTCGCCGTAAGACTGATGCATCTGCGAGAAGTTTCCGCTATAGCGCGAGGCGCCGTACATGGTTCCGTCATCGCGATTGCACGCGTAGCCCACTTCCATCATCATGTCGGAATCCGCCAACTGCACTTCTCTCAGCAGGCTCGAAACCGTCCGGGCCGCTTCGATGCGCGACTGCTGCGGGCGCGTCATGCAAAGGCGCTCGTAATCGTCGGCGCATTGGTACACCTTCGCGGCCTCCGCCTTGAGCACGTCGTGTTCGCTGCGCAAGGTGCTGCATATGCGCTGCTCCATATCCTCGGGAACCGGGCCTCCGGCCTCAACGGGGATGGTCGGCTCCGGGTCGGGCTCCGGTTCGCTCGGTGTCGGCGCAACAGCATTGCCGCCCGATGAGCCACCTGAAGACGAACCGCCGCCCGAAGAATTCCCCGAAGAAGCGCCGCCGCCTCCGTTCGCGGAACCTGAGCCGGTCGCGTTCGAGCCTGAAGTATTCGGATTGCCCGAGGACGCCGGCGCCTCGACGTGTGCCGAGTTCGAGGATCCGCGCTCAGCGCCCGCGCCCGTACTCGTCGGAGCAGCAAAGCCGGAACCGCCGAGTAGCGACACGCTCCGTCCTCCCAGCAGCAGAAGATCCGCAGGGTCGGACAGTGCGCCCGCATCAGTTGTCGAAGCCGTATCGTCCGATGTGGCGCTCGTTGCCCCCGGGCCATTCGCGTCTCCGGCTCCGGAAGGACCGCCGCCGGTGCCGGAAAGGCCATGCACGCCCATAAGCGGCGCATCAGGACCGAGCGCTCGTGCGCGATCGGCGCCCGCCCACTGTCTCACAAGAGGGCTCTGTTCCGCCAGAGACGGGACGGCACCGGCGTACACGACAATGCCCACTGCCATAAGCGAGAGCGAAAACGTGAGAAGCCCGCCCAGCAAAGGGGGTACGGACGCGCGCCGAAAGGCACGCCCCGCATAGGGCCAGCGATGAAGGGACAATTCCACCGTTCGCGCTCCTTTTCGCATAAGACCTGGTCTTATGTACGTCGTCAAGATAATGGCACAGTGTGGTGTTGCCAGTATAGCACGCGTCGCGGAAGCGAGCTTCAGAGGGGTCTCTGTTCGGCTCTACAGCAGATCCATGGGATCGATGTCGACGGCGGCGTTGACGGCGGGGGTTACCTTACGCGTGCGGAACAGGCGCACCAGCGGCGCCGAGATATCGTCGTCCAAAGGCGCCTTCACCACGATGTGGTAGCGGTAGGTGTTGCGCAGCTTCGCCAGCACGCAGGGCACTGCCGGCAGCACCTGCCAGCGCTCCCCCACCTCGTTGCGGACAAGCTCGGCCAGCTGGGCGTGCAGGAGCTCGGCCTCGGTGGCCACGGCGTGCTCGTCGGCGCCCCACAGAAGCACGTTGGCCATTCGCACGTAGGGCGGGTAGCCCAAAAGCTTGCGCTTGGGCAGCTCGGCGCGCAGGAACATCCCGCGGTTGTAGGTGGCGGCGGCGCGGATGGCCACGTCGTCGGCCTCGTAGGTCTGCACCATGACGCGCCCGTCCAGCTCGGCGCGGCCGGCGCGGCCCGCCACCTGCTCGATGAGCTGGAAGGTGCGCTCGCCGGCGCGGTAGTCGGGCAGATGCAGCTGGGTGTCGGCGTTGATGACGCCCACCAGCGTGACGTCGTCGAAATCGAGTCCCTTGGCGATCATCTGGGTGCCGAGCAGCACCGCGGCATCGGCGGCGGCGAATTCCTCGAGAAGGGCCTGATGCGCACCCTTGGCCTGGGTGGTGTCGGCGTCCATGCGGATGATGGGAACGGTTGGCCCCACGTCGGGCAGCCCGTCCAAGAGCTGGCGCAGCTCGGTTTCCACCCGCTGGGTGCCGGCGCCGAACTTCTTCAGGTAGGGGCTGCCGCATTCCGGACACACGGGAGGGGCGCCCACGGTGTAGCCGCAGTGGTGGCAGATGAGCTTGGCGCCCTGCTCGTGGTAGGTGAGCGAGGTGGAGCAGTGCGGACACTCGGGCACGAAACCGCAGTCGCGACACAGAAGGAACTTCGCGAAGCCGCGCTGGTTCAGCAGAAGCACCGCCTTGCGGCCCTGTGCGAGCTCCTCGCCCAGCGCCCGGGCGAGGCGTCCGGAGAACATGGCCCGGGAACCGGAGGCGAACTCGGCGGCCATGTCCACCACCTCGATGGCGGGCATGGGTCGCCCGTTGGCGCGCTCGGGCAGCGCCGCCGTCGTCCAGCGCGGGTTCTTGTTCACTTGGTAGAGGGACTCGATGGAAGGGGTGGCCGAGCCGAGCACCAGCGCACCGCCGGCCCGGGCCATCATCCATTCGGCCACGTCGCGCGCGTGGTAGCGCGGCGAGGAATCCTGCTTGTAGGAGCCCTCGTGCTCCTCGTCGATGACGATGAGCCCCACGTTGGCCGCAGGCGTGAACAGCGCGCTGCGGGCGCCCACGACGACTTTGGCCGCGCCGCTTTTGATGAAGTCCCACTGGTCGTAGCGCTCGCCGTCGCTCATGCGGGAGTGCATGACGGCCACGGCGTCGCCGAAGCGGCCGCGGAAACGGGCGACGGTCTGAGGGGTGAGCGAGATTTCCGGCACGAGCACGATGGCGCGGCGCCCCTCGGCGAGCGTGCGCTCGATGGCCTGCAGGTACACCTCGGTCTTGCCGGAACCGGTGACGCCGTCCACGAGCACCACACGCCCGTCGCCCGCGGCCCGGGCGGCCTCGATGGCGGCGACGGCAGCCTTTTGGCCCTCGGTGAGCTGCGGGGCCGCAGAGGGGGCCGCCCGGTTGGCCGGGGCAGCGGCCGCGTCGAGAGCGGCGCCCGGGGCCGAACCCGCACCTTCCATGCCGCGCATGCGCCGTCGGCGTTCCACCACCACAGCCCCCTTGGCGGCCAGCGCCTTCAACGTGGAACCCACGGCGCCGAACTCCCGCGACAGCTCGGCCACGCGCACGTCGCCGGCGCCCACCGCAGCCAGCACCTCCTGCTGCTTCACGGCGTTCTTGCGGGGAACGAACGCGTCGAAGTCCGGCCCGCGCGTGACCCAGCGGTCGTCCACTTCCCCGATGGCCGGCTCCTCGACGCGCCAACGGCCGTCGCGGCCCCGCACGATGCGCGGCACGGCCCGCGGCGGCGTGAACAAGCGCGCGCATTCGGAAAGCGGCGCGGCGTAGCGTTCGGCGAGCCAGAGCGCGCAGGCCGCCCCCTCCTCGTCGAAAAACGGCGCCGAGAGCACCGCTTCCACCTGCTTGAGATCGGCCGCCGACTGGGGCGTCCCCCACAAGTCGGTGCCCTCGTCCGGAGAGGGAGCGACCTCTTCCAGGCCCACAATGTAGCCCACGGCCTTGCGGCCGCCGAGCGTCACGAGCACGGCGCAACCCACCGCGGCCGGACGCCCCCCTTCCCCGACGAGCATCTCGTCGGGAACCGCGTAGGAATAGGGGGTGTCGAGAGCTTGGGTAGGAATGTCGACTATGACCGAGGCAATGTTCATGCCCGCCAGTATACCGCAAGCCTACACCGTGAGGTCGGCGTATTGGAAGGGGATGAGGCGGACGAGGTCGTCGGGGTTCATGCGGATTTGGCAGCCCACCTTGCCGCCCGAGAAGTGAATCGTATCGAAGAGTTGGGCCGTCTCATCCACGAAGGTGGGAAAGCGCTTCTTCATGCCGATGGGCGAGCAGCCGCCGTGCACATAGCCGGTGAGCGGCAGAAGCTCGCGGGCCTTGATCATGGCGATGGCCTTCTCGCCGGCCGCCGCGGCCGCCTTCTTCAGGTCGAGCTCGGCGGCCACGGGCACGAGGAACACGTAGTAGCCGCCGGACTTGCCCTGGGTGACGAGGGTCTTGAAGACGGCGTCGGGATCCTCCCCCTGCGAGCGCGCGATCTCCTCGCCGGTCATCGTGGGCTCGGCGTCGAAGAACAGCTCCTCGTGGGGAATGCCCGCCGCGTCCAGCTCGCGCAGGGCGTTGGTCTTGTGGTCCTTGGGGGCGCGCGCCATCAGCGACGGCCCTTCTTGCGGCGCTTCTTGGAGCGGGCGGCGTCGGCCGCGGCGGCCTCTTCCAGCTCGCGGTGCTGCACCTGGGCCTTCCACGCGAACAGGCAGCCGGCGGCGAAGCAGAGCAGCCCGACGCCGATGGCCGAGCCGACCCAGACCGCCCCCATGCCCATCCAGAAGTCGATCGGATACATGGAGATGAGCAGCGAGTCGTAATTGAACGTCCAGGTGCCGTCCACGAAGAACAGCGAGTGGAAGGCCGCGAACAGGCCGTTGAAGTCGATGACGCCCCACAGCCCCAGCACGACGAGCACCGCCAGAAGCAGCGCCGGCCCCATGCGCAGCATGAAGGCGAGCGCCGCGAACTGCTTGCGAAAACCGAGCACCAGCGCGATGATGAGCGCCGCCACGCCGATCATGCCCAGATAGGAGCTCAAGCCCGTGATGAGCCCGTTGCAGTCCTCCAAGTGGCTCACCGCATCGGCGTCCAGGGCGTAGCGGTCGGACACCTTCGCCAGCGCATCCATGGTCTCAAGCGCCGAACCGTCGCCAGCGGCCGCGCCATCGTCCGCGGCCACCGCGCCGCCCTCCCCTTCCGCATCGCCAAGAACCTGCTTGGCCTGCTGCGTCCACTGGGAGTACTTGGGAGCCCCCTCAGCCGAGGCCTCCCGCGCCGCCGCCACCACGTCGGCGGCCAAAGACTCGCGGGCCTCTTCCATGCTCGAGTGGGCGTCCACGGTGAACGCGCGGGTCTCCTGCGCCAGCGATACCAGCTGCTCGTGGGTGTAGGGCGAATCCGCCCCCGTGCTCACGGCGCCGGCAAGTGAGGCGGTGGTCACCGGCAAGCAGCAGGCGGCGAACCCGCACACGAGCAGGGTGACGGCGAGCACCGTGGCGCCGATGCCGGCGAGAATGCTATCGGATCCCATTTACAGCTCCAGCCCATCGGGCACGTCGCAATCGACCCAGATAGTGGCCGCGGTCATGCCGTCGTTGGTCTTCGAAATCGTCGGATGCGGCCCCAGCCGGCTGAAGACGCCTTGGAAGTGGCCGTTGTACAGGTACAGCCCGTTCAGATTGTTGTAAGGTACCGGCTCGCTTTCTACGGCGCCGTCGGGCGCCTCGTTGATGCCGCGGTCCGGCGGCAGCGTGTCGGTCTTGAAGGGGCGGATGTAGCGCTGCACAATGAAGGGGTAGCCGGCGCGCTCGTTGGCGAACTCGTCGATGACGCGCTCCCACTCCTCCTGACTCACCTCGCAGCCGGCGTACACGTTGTCGGCGCCGTAGTGGTCGGTGGGCTTGATGATCCACTCCTCGCGGTTGGCGCGGATCTGGTCGATGTTCACCTGATCGTCGTTGAGGAAGGCCGTCATGGGCACGGTCTCCTCCACAAACGCGATCTCCTCTTCGGTGAGGAAGGCCTGGGTCTCCGGCGCAAAGAGCACCTCGAACAGCTGCTTGTCGTGGACGATGTGCCCGGAGAACGCCCCGATGAGCGCCACCTTCCGCGCCCGCACGGCGTTGATGAGGTCCTGCGAGTCGTCCCAGAACTCCAGCACGTCGTTGGTGACCGAGCGCCGCCAGATGGCGTTCACGGGCAGCCCGTCGGGTGTCGTCAGCACCTCGCCGTCGAAGGACAGCTCGCGCACGTCGGCCACGACGCATTCCACGCCGGCCTCGCGGAACTTCTCGGCGAAGATGTGGAACTCGTCCACCACGCCGTTCTCCAGGTAATCGCAGATGGCCACGCGGGGGTTCTCCACCTTGAAGCGGTAGGTGCCGTAGATGTCCATGAAGGCGCGCACCCAGGGCATGAACAAGTCGCAGCCCTGGACGGCGTGGTTCTCGGCGAAGGTGCGGAAGGTGTCGGAGCCCACGATGGAGTTCGTGATCTCGCGGTTCTCGTTCATGCCCGCGCTGCCGTCGCCGTTGAACTCGCAGAAGTGGATGCGGTAGTCGTTCTCGTTCAAGAACGTGTCCACGCGGGCGAAGGGCAGCACGGAATCGTAGTCGCGGGGCAGCAGTATGAGCTCCACGAGACGCTCGTCGAAATCGAACAGCTTGCGGTACTCCTCGTCAGCCCGGTAGCGCTCGATGACCTTGCAGAGGATGCGGTGGCTCGTCTCGGCCGTGCGCTTCATGACCTCGTAGGTTTTGCGGTTGAACAGGCGCGGCACGAAGGAGGAGGCCACCACCTGGTGGTGCACGATGGCCGTGGAGTCCTGCATATAGTTGAACGCGGCGCGGCGGCTCTCGATGTCGCCGTCCAGCTCGTCGATGATCTGGAAGTACTCGCGGGTGTAATCGGCATTGCTTGGCATGAGGGCTCCGTCCCTTGGGCTTTTGTGCGTTTGGATAAGTGTAGCACGACCGCCGCGAAGCGCGGGCAACGCGTTGGAAAGCCGTTGGCGGGCAGCGCGCAACGCCCGCACAGGATGGGCCCGCGTGACCTCGAAGTTTGAAGCCACAGCGTTAGATGACATGCAAGCGACAACTTAGAAACGGCAAGCGATCAAGGCCGTGACAGTAATCATGACTCGAACGCTCACGGAATGCAATTTTGCCACAATGACGCTATGCCAAAGGAAGCCCGTGCAAAGGAGAAGCCCATGAAACCCACCGAGAGAGCGAAGCAAGCGCTGGCCTACAAGCTCGTCGATTATCTGTGCGACGACCCCGAGAACAACATGGCGAACATCATGGGCAAAATCGACGCCCTCGCTCCGGCCAGCCTGTTCGCCGAGCAGCGCGCCGCCTTCTCGGACGCCATCAAGAACAAGACGAATATGTACCAGCTCATCATGCGCGTCATGGACTTGAACCCCGAGGTGCGGGCCGATCTGCTGAAGACCTTCGTCATGGACGCGAACTTCCTCGCCTGGGGCAGGCAAGAGAAGATGCGCGAGCGCCATCAGTGCAACATCCCCTGGGCCATCCTGCTGGATCCGACGAGCGCCTGCAACCTCCACTGCACCGGCTGCTGGGCCGCCGAGTACGGGCACGCCCTGAACCTCGCCTACGACGAGATCGACTCCATCATCCGCCAGGGCAAGGAACTCGGCGTGCACGTGTACATCTATACTGGCGGCGAGCCCCTCGTGCGCAAGCGCGATCTCATTCGGCTGTGCGAGGCCCATCCGGACTGCGCGTTTCTGTGCTTCACGAACTCCACGCTCATCGACGAGGAGTTCTGCCAGGAGATGATCCGCGTGAAGAACTTCGTGCCGGCCATCTCCGCCGAGGGCGACGAAGCGGCCACCGACGGGCGGCGCGGCGCGGGCACCTACGCCAAGGTGGACGCGGCCATGGATCTTCTCGCGAGCCACGGGCTGCCCTTCGGCGTGTCCATCTGCTACACCCACGACAACGCGCACTCCGTGGCCTCCGACGCGTACTTCGACTGGCTCACCGACAAAGGGGCGCTCTTCGCCTGGATCTTCACCTACATGCCCGTGGGCAAGGGCGCGCCGACCGAGCTCATGCCCACGCCGGACGACCGCAAACTGCTCTACCATTTCAACCGCCGCGTGCGGGCGGAGAAGCCCATCCTGACGCTCGACTTCCAACACGACGGCGAGTTCGTCGGCGGCTGCATCGCCGGAGGCCGCCGCTATCTGCACATCAACGCGGCAGGCGATGTGGAGCCCTGCGTGTTCATCCACTACTCCAATGCCAACATCCGCGAGCAACCACTGCTGGAATGCCTGAAGAGCCCGCTGTTCATGGCCTACTACGAGGGGCAGCCCTTCAACGACAACTTGCTGCGGCCCTGTCCGATGCTCGAGAATCCCGACCGCCTGGAGGAGATGGTCGAGAAGAGCGGCGCCCGCGGCACCGACCTCGTAGAAACGGAAAGCGCCCACGATCTGGCCGAGAAATGCCGCCCGGCGGCCCGGGCATGGGCGCCCGAGGCCGAGCGCCTGTGGACGAACGGCGCCGACAAGCGCGCACCCTACCGAGCACGCCAGTTCTGCGGCATGGCCGAAACCGACAAGGCGAAGTTTGCGCGGCTCGGCCGCACCATGCACGGGGCCTTCGATCCGGACCGCCCCGTGGACGAGATGGCACTGGAGCCGGCGCTGGCCGATGAGCTGAGATGTGCCCTAGACGAGGGAGCCCTGCTCTCTCAGGCCGACGCCGCCGTGACGGAGCAGGCCGCAGGTGGCGCCGCCGAGAGGGCCGAGAAGGCCGCCGATGAAGTTACCGCGTAGGCCGACTCCTCCCCTTGCGCCCGCTCCTTCGAACCGTTAGCATACTTGATCGCGCGCCCGCATCGGACGCGCGATCTGCATTATCCAGAGTCGGGGTAGAGAGTTGGCTCGATGATCCCGACACCAACCTGACGCGTCCCTCACCTGAGCGCCAAGGTGGTCCGGCCAACACCGATAAGAGAGGACTCTTATGGCTGAAAAGCACTCATCGTACCTGTTCACGTCCGAATCCGTCACGGAGGGACATCCGGACAAGATCTGCGACCAGATTTCCGACGCCATTCTGGACGCCATTCTCGCCAAGGAGATCGCCCTGGCTGCAGAGGGCTACATCGCGCCCGACGGCAACCCGGCCGACCCGGCGAAGATGCGCTGCGCCTGCGAGACGCTCGTCACCACGGGCACCGTCTTCGTCACCGGCGAGATTCGCACCCAGGCCTACGTGGACGTGCAGTCCATCGCGCGCGACGTGGTGTGCTCCATCGGCTACGACCGCGCGAAGTACGGCTTCGACGGCAACACCTGCGCCGTCATGAGCTCCATCCACGAGCAGTCCTCCGACATCGCCCAGGGCGTGGACTCATCCTTCGAGGCCCAGCGCGACGAGGCGGCCGCGGCCGACCCCTACGAGACGATTGGCGCGGGCGACCAGGGCATGATGTTCGGCTATGCCTGCAACGAGACGAGCACGCTCATGCCCATGCCCATTTACCTGGCCCATCGCCTCTCCGAGCGCCTGACCGAGGTACGCAAGAACGGCACGCTTGAGTTTCTGCGCCCCGACGGCAAGACCCAGGTGTCCGTGCGCTATATCGACGGGGCGCCCACGGCGGTTGAGAAGGTGGTCGTGTCCACCCAGCATTCCGAGGACATCGAACAGGACGCGCTGCGCGAGGCCGTCATCGAGACGGTCATCCGCCCGGTCTTCGAGGCCGAAGGGGTGGCGCTCGCCGACGACTGCGAGATCTACGTGAACCCCACAGGCCGCTTCGTCATCGGCGGCCCCATGGGCGACGCCGGTCTTACCGGCCGCAAGATCATCGTGGACACCTACGGCGGCATGGGACGCCACGGCGGCGGGGCGTTCTCCGGCAAGGACTGCACCAAGGTGGATCGCTCGGCGGCCTACGCGGCGCGCTGGGTGGCCAAAAACGTCGTGGCCGCGGGGCTGGCCGACCGCTGCGAGGTGCAGATCGCCTATGCTATCGGCGTGGCGAAGCCGGTGAGCGTCATGGTGGAGACCTTCGGCACGAACCATGTGCCGGAAGAGGATATCGAGCGCGCCGTGTCCGAGGTGTTCGACCTGCGCCCTGGCGCCATCATCGACGAGCTGGACTTGCGCCGCCCCATCTACCGGAAGACGGCCGCCTACGGCCACTTCGGCCGCGAGCTGCCCGAGTTCACCTGGGAGAAGACCGACCGCGCCGACGCCCTGCGGGCGGCCTGCGGGGTCGAGTAACCTGGCTGCGGCTCTCCCGGCGGGGAGACGCGCGGCATTCTGATTCGCTCAGACAGTCCTCGCTGGCCGCTCCTTCGGTAGGGGGCGACCTTGGTCGCCCCTCCCAACCCGGGAACGTCATTCCGCTCGAGAGGGCTGACCAAGGTCAGCCCCTACGGGTCGTCCAGCAAGACCCCATCTTTCATAAGTGAAAGGACCCCGACCGGGGCCCTTTTGCTGTCCTCACTCGCTTTCGCGAAAGACGGTGGTGGTGACGCGCGCTATGCGGCGCCCTGTGTCGTCGGTGACATCGGTGGTGTAGAAGCCGAGGCGGCGGCCGGACTTATCCGCGTTGCACGTCGCAATGAGGCAGGTGCCCTTCGAGGCGCTGAGATATTCGATGGTGCTCGATACCGACACGCTCGGGTTCCCGCCGGTATTGCTGGCAATGGCCAAGGCGAAATCGGCCAAGGTGAAGATGGCGCCGCCCATGACGTTGCCCAGCGCGTTGCGGTGGTGGTCCTGGATGTCCGGCTCGCGCACGGCGTGGTCGCGCGATCCTTCCACGATACGGCAGCCCGCGTGCTCGGCGAACCGGTCGTGACCGAAGAAGTCGTTCAGCTCTTCCAACGTGGGGTGATCGCTTAGCTGCTTCGCCATAGGAATCCTTTCCCTCCGGTCAACCTTCGTAGGGGGCGACCTCGGTCGCCCCTCATCAGCAAGAAAAATCTCTCTGGTTGGAAGGGGCGACCGAGGTCGCCCCCTACGGATCTAATGCACTGGCGTCCACGCAGGTGGTTGCCCTTACCCCTGAGCGACGGGGGTGGCGGTGGCGGCGAAGAGTTCCAAGTACTGGCCGTTGCTGACCGTGACCGTCTGCTCGCCGCCGGGAATGACGTACTTGGTGTCCACAATGGAGTCGTCGTCGAAGTCGAGGTTCTTCATGACGAAGGCCGCCGAGTCCTCGTCGGTCTCGCCCTCGCCCACGGTAGCCGCAGTGATGGTGTAGCTGCCGGCGGGAATGTCGATGCCCACGCGGTAGCAGCCGTTGGTGTAGGGCGCCGTCGGATCCGTGGAGGTAGAGGGGGCCGGATACATGGTCGCCTCGTCGCCAGGATCGAACACGATGAGATCGCCCTCGTCCAAATCGACGAAGTAGTTGCCGAAGTACTGCACAGAGTCATCGACAGAATAGCGGCCGTCGTCCCCGTCGAACACGTAGTAGTGGGAGAGCTTCTCGTTGGAACCTTCCAAGTAATACAGGCCGGCGGGAATCTGGCCGGCGGGCCCTACGGTGTAAAAGCCCTTGGTGCAGACGTCACCCTCCCCCGGTTCGCCCTGGGAGATGCCGTCGGCCTCGAACACCGAGGCGATCTCGTCCAAGGTGAAGGTGCCGTAGGGCGAGGCGTCCTCGTCGGTGCCGTAGCTGTCCTCCGGAGCCCACATATCGGTGTCGCCGAAGTCGTAATCGTAGTTATAGTCGTAGCCGTCATCGTAGCTGTTGTAGCTGTCGTAGCTGCTATCGTAGTCGGCCAGGGCCATGATCCCCACGCAGCTGGCGCAACCGCCCATGCCGACGACGAGTCCCACGGCCAGGCCCAGCAGAAACCACGGCCAGCGCCGCTTCTGGTTGGGGTTGGGCGGCTCGTAGCCCGGATAGATGTTCTGTGCGGGCGCCGGGGGCACCGGCGGCTGGCTGCCCGCGCCGTAGGAGCCGTAGCCGGCGCCGTCATAGGGCGCGTAGGTCGGCTGCTGGGCCGTAGCTTGAGTGTAGGCATACGACTGCCCAGCGCCGGCGGACTGTCCGTAGGGGGCGTAGGGCTGCTGGGCGGCCTGTGCCGCCGTGGCGTCGTAGTAGGGCTGCGTCGGCGCCGTGGGCGCGTGTTGCGCTATTTCGGGAGCCGGAGCGGCTGCGGCAGGCGCCGGCTGCACAGCATCGGAGGGCGCCGCGGGCGCAGGCTGAGAGCCGGGACCGGGCGCTCCGAAGGCAGCGAAGGGGTTCTCAGGCACGGCGCTTGGCGCCGGCTCCGGCGCCGGCTGCTGAGGCTCCACGCCGGAAGCGCCTGGGATGTTGCTGTTCTCGTCCATGGTCTTCGACCTTTCTGGTTGACGCGGCCGCTAGTTGGCGCGCTCGCTGAACACGGTTTCGGTGACGCCGTCGATGCGGGCGACGATGTCGGCGGGATCCATCAGCATCATGGCCTCGAACAAAGGCGGCGACACCATGTTGCCGCACACGGCCACGCGCAAGGGCTGGAACAGAAGCTTCGGCTTGAGCCCGGCCTCCTCACCGGCGGCGCGGCAGAGCTCCTCGAGCGCCTCGGCGTCCCACGGGTTGTCGTCGTCGGCGAGGATGGCCCGACAAATGGCGAGCGCCTCGTCGGCTCGCGCGCCCTCCTTCAACAGCACCTTCTGGACGCTCTTCTCGTCGAGCACCACCGAGTCGCCCCAGAACAGAAACGCCAGCTTGGCGGGGATCTCGTCCAAATGCGCCAGCCGCTCGGCCACGAGCGGGTACATGGCCTCGTAGAACTCGCGATCGTCGTCCACGTCGGCCAGGCACGCCTCCCAGGTGTCGGCGTCCACGTCGGCTCCGGGAAGGCGCAACTCGCGGGCGGCCGCCTCCGCCTCCTCCTTGGTGAGCGTCGGCACGACGGTGATGCCGTCCGGCACGTTCGACCCGTCCAGGTTGGTCTGGGCGAGCCAGGGCTTGGCGGCGTCGACCCAGGCAGCAGCGCCCATGTCGCGGATGTAGACACCGTTCATCCAGTCGAGCTTCTTCTCGTCGAAGATGGAGTGCTTCTTTGTGATGCGATCGAGCGAGAAGGTGCGGCAGAGCTCCGCCGGCGGGATGATGGTGGTCTCGCCGTCGAGCGACCAGCCGAGCAGCGCGAGGAAGTTCACGAGGGCATCGGGCAGATAGCCCCGGTCGCGGTACTCCTCCACGTTAGTGGCGCCGTGGCGCTTCGAGAGCTTCTTGCCGTCGGGTCCGAGAATCATGGACAGGTGCGCGAACAGCGGCACCTCGGCGCCGAGGGCCTCGTAGATGAGCACCTGGCGCGGAGTGTTAGAGAGGTGGTCGTCGCCGCGGATGACGTGGGTGATGCCCATGTTCACGTCGTCGCAGACCACGGCGAAGTTGTAAGTGAACGTGCCGTCGGTGCGGCGCAGGATCATGTCGTCCATCACATCGATGGGGAAGCTCATGTCGCCGTAGACGGCATCTTTGAACGTGACCGGACCGTGGTCGTCGGGCACTTTCAGGCGCCAGACATGGGGCTCGCCGGCTGCAACGCGCGCGGCGGCCTCGTCGGCTGGAATGGCGCGACAGGTGCGATCGTAGCCCGCGTAACCTCCCTCGGTTTTCTCGGCGGCCTCGCGCTTGGCATCCAGCTCCTCCTTGGTGCAGAAACACGGGTAGGCGGCGCCGGCATCGATGAGCTTCTGCAGCGCTGCCTCGTACGTGTCGGTGCGCTGGGTTTGGAAGTAGGGGCCGCAGGGGCCGCCCACCTCGGGGCCCTCGTCCCAATCGAGTCCCATCCAGCGGAGGGCCCGCAGGATGATCTGGGTGTTCTCCTCGGTGGAGCGCTCCGGGTCGGTGTCCTCGATGCGCAGGACGAAGGTGCCGCCGGTAGCACGGGCGAAGGCCCAGTTGTAGATGGCGGTGCGGGCGCCGCCGATGTGCAGCTTGCCGGTGGGAGAAGGCGCGAAGCGGACGCGCACGGGCTTGGTCGTGGTCATGGGTTTCCTTCAGTCCTCGGGGTCGTTTCAGGTAATAGCGCCAGTATAGCACGGGGGCAGACCCATCATTCATTGACCACATCCGGCTCGGCGACGGTTCGGTGCAGGGCTCGTGTCCGCAGCGCAACGGTGCCGTGACGCTCCGTGACAGTTCGGCGGTGGAGCCATATCGGTTGGACGGCAACCCGAAGAGAGGGCAACGGCGCGCCTAGACTGGAAGCGTCGCTGCAGGGGCTTCGCACGGCCATCCTCGAGGGATGCGCCTGCCATGTCCCTTTTCGCATGCCCGCACG
The DNA here is from genome assembly GCF_977072315.1 of Adlercreutzia sp. CNCM I-6215. Classification (NCBI taxonomy): domain Bacteria; kingdom Bacillati; phylum Actinomycetota; class Coriobacteriia; order Eggerthellales; family Eggerthellaceae; genus Adlercreutzia; species Adlercreutzia sp. CNCM I-6215. Next base: position 80,457 of record NZ_CDRVMA010000002.1, read on the forward strand.
ACGCCGTAAGAGAGGAAACCACCATGGCCCCGCACCGTTCCGTACACGCCTTCACCGCCCGCTTCTTTCCGCATTCGTCGGTGTCCCTCCGCTGGGCCGTTGCCGCGTTCGCCCTTCTCGCCGCTCTCTGCTGGGCATCCCCGGCCTGGGCCGCGGACAGCGCTGTCTTCGCCTCGGGCGCGGGCACCGAGGCCGACCCCTACCTCATCGAGAATGCAAGTCAGCTAGCGGCCTTCCGCGATGCCGTGAACGCAGGCGACGACTACGACGGCAAATACGTGGCCCTCGGCGCCGACATAGATCTTGAGAGCGCCGAATGGACGCCCATCGGCGTCGGCACGCGCAAGAGCAGCGGTATCGCCGAGGGCAGCACGCCTTTCGCCGGCACCTTCGACGGCGCGGGCCACGTCATCAGCGGTCTGAAGATCGCTTCGACCCAGGGCGCCGACTTCGCCATCGGCCTCTTCGGCATTCTGGACGGGGCCACCGTGAAGAACCTCACCGTGGCCGATGCGGAAGTCACCGTGCCCCAAAGCGAGCTGGCGGGCATCCTCTGCGGCATGATGGCGAACGATGCCACCGCATCCGGCGTAAGCGTCTCCGGATCCGTTTCAGGCAAGGCGGGCGTGGGCGGCATCGCGGGGCGCATGACGCTGTCCGGAACCATCGAGAACTGCGAGAACAGCGCTTCGGTCGCCGCCGTGGGCGGCGTGGGCAACGCCGGCGGCATCGTGGGCGCCGCCTACTACACCACCCCCACCGGCCGCATGGCCATCACCGGATGCCGCAACAGCGGGAGCATTTCCGGCACCGACTGCATCGGCGGCATCGCCGGCCTCAGCGCGACCTTCGTGTCGAATTGCGAGAACAGCGGCGCCATTGCCGGCACGAGCTACTCTGTCGGCGGCATCGTCGGCGAGCAGAAGAACTACGGCGCCGTGAGCGGCTGCACCAATTCCGGGGCGGTTTCCACGAGTAACGCCAGTGCCTACGGCATCGGGGGCATCGTGGGATGGGCCCGCTACGACGGCGCCGCGCCCGCCTACGCCGCCAGCGCGCCCATCACGGTGACCGGCTGCGCCAACAGCGCCTCCGTGCAAGGCGGCAGCTGCGCCGGCGGCATCGTCGGCACGTTCTACAACGCGGGCACCGTAAGCGGAAACACCAATACGGCCGCGTCCATCACCAGCTCGAGCTTCGCCGGGGGCATCGTGGGCAACCTGCAGAACGCCGACATCTCGTCGCTGCCCTCCACGGTGCCCGAGGGCATCCTCGTGGAGAACAACGTGAGCGCCACCCCGCTCAATGCCATCACGGCTCCCTTGAAGGGCCCCTACGCCTACAACAACACGCCGAGCGATTTCACCGTGCGCGACAACGGGAGCGCCTGGGTGGCCCAGACCGGAGCGACGCGCTACGCCACGCTCGCGGGCGCCTTCGCAACGGCCCCCGATCACAGCACCATCAAGCTCGTCAGCAGCGTGAGCGAACAGCCGACCCTCTCCGTTTCCGACGGCCGCGAGCTCACGCTGGATCTGGCCGGCTTCAACCTCTTCTTCGCCACGGACGGCGGCCTGTCCCTTCGGGATGGAGCCCTGACGGTAACCGGACAGGGCGACGTGGCGACCGCCGAGGGAGCCGACGGCAAGCCCGAGCCTTTGGCCACCGTGAGCGGCACGGGGTCACTCGCGCTTAAGGGCGGCAGTTACAACCAGGACGTAGCGCCCTATGTGGCCGATTCCTACGCCGAGTTCGTCCCCGCCGACGCTCACGCGACGGCCCCCTTTTCCGTCGTGCCCGCCTCAACGGCCAAGCACAACGCCCAGGCCGTCGTTCACGATGGAGGCAAGACCGTTTACTATGGTGACGCCGGCGCAGCCCGAACAGCAGCGGCCGCTGCCCCTGGCGCCACCGTGGAGGAGCTGAACGCCCCGAGCACGCCATCGGGCAACGAGGGCGGCGAGGGCAACCCGAGCGACGGACAGACGGGAACGGCAAACGACGGGCAGCCGAGCGGAGACGCCAACGCGAATGCCGGGGACAAGACAGATGGCAGCACCGCAGCCGACGACCAGACCGACGGCAACGGGACGAAGGGCGCGGACAAGGATGACGCCTCTAAGGCGACAGCCAAACCCAGCACATCCAGCGCGGCGTCTGGCACGCATACTTACCGCAGCAGCTCGATCGCCTACCGCGGCGTTCCACAGACTGGAGACGCGGCCACCGATGCGCTGCTCGCCGTGGGAGCTCTGGCCGTCGTCTCGGGCGGCGCCGCGGCCCTCGCCCGCGCCCGCATGAAGCGTGCCCGGGCCAAGTAGCGTAGCTCGGCATCGCCCGCACCGTAAGCCGCAATCGCCGTGGCTCCTCTTTACCTGAGAGCGCACATCGAGGCCGTCGCCCTGACCACTACCTCCTTGTCGGCCTCCTCACGGAAACGGGCAACTCCCGCAGGGCCTCCATTACCTCAGCGGCGGCTTCCTCGGCTTGCAACTGCCGAGGCATGTCGAGGCCCGCGCGCTCGAAGGCCTCGGCCAGCGCGGCAGCGTAGTCGCGCTTGTGGGCATCGTTGAGCGCCTTCCACGGAATGCCCTTGAACCAAGCGGCCACCTCCCCATTGAAGGGCACGCGTCCTTGCAGCATGAGCGCCATGATGACAGGGTATCCCGCATACCCCTGCCAGAACGTCGCGTTGTCGTTGGAGCGGTAGCGTCCCTCGTCGTCCCAGGTCACCCGGTACTCCTTCGACCCGTCCGACGATCGCACGATAAGCGCTTCCGGACTCAAATCGTAGCGATCGTCGACCAGCGCCGTCCACGCCTCGTACACTTTCTCAACCGGCGGCAATTTTTCCATTAGACACTCCTTTATCACGCTTCCTCGCTCTACCCATTATGACTCCACCGCTTCGGCACAACGCAAACTGCCACTCATCAGTTATGTTGCAAGCCTTCCAGTTGTGGTCATTTCATGTGTGCCTATTTACAAAGTGCCTGCTCATAGAGTTGTCCACAGCGAAAACGAGACACTGCCGCGACATAACTGCGGTTTGACGCTGCTACGATCCCCGCCCTACTTCGATCCATCTAAAAAACAAGGGGCACCATGGCGGTACTTTTAGCGGGCGCCTGAGCGCTTCCTTTTGCCTTCGGAATTCTGCCCGGAGAGGGAGACGAGGGCGATCATGGCGGCCATGAGGACAAGGCCGATCCAATCCCAGGCAGAGAACGGAGTGTGCAGCCACAAGGCAGCGATGACCATGGCACCGGCCGGCTCAGCCACGCCCAGAAGGCTCCCCTTCACCGAGCCCACGAGCGACACGCCGTAGAGGAACAGCCCGAAAGCAGCAAAGGTACCAAGAACGCCCACGCCACCGACAAGAGCGAGCCAGCCTGTAGCGTCCATGTCGGGAACGAAACTGCCGGCGGTGCCGAAAAGGTCGGCGAGAATCGAGCCCGCAGCGCCGAGGGCGACAGAAGGGGCGGCGAGCAGCGAAACGATCATCTCTCCGATGAGCCACACGAGAACGGCGACAATACCGCTAATGACCATCCCGCAGGCGATGATGGTGGGGCGATCCCATCGGCCGTAGAGCCGTTGGGGCGCCATGATGTAGAGCGTCTCGGACAAGGCGTTGGCAATGCCCCAAGCCAAGCCCGCCACCGGCAGCACGATGACGCCCCAGTCTCCCTGGGTGGCGATGAGCGTCGCGGCGGCCATCGCGCACATCAGCCCGACAAAGTCGGCGACGCGCGGCAGACGGCGCGCTCGGGCGCAGGTGATAAGCATGACGAACACCGTGCAGGTGGCCTGGAGCACCGTGGCCGTGCCGGCGTTGGTGAGGGCCACCGACACCGCATAGGTGATCTGCGAGAGGTACAGCCCCACGCCGAACAGAACGAGCGTCGGACGGGCGGCGGGGCTCCCCAGCAGCGAGAGCAGAGCCTCGCGACGCGTAACGAATACGAAGACGGCGAACAGCAGGGCCGCCACGCCGGCACGTACGGCGGAGATGAAGGCGGAGCTTACCTCGTAACTCTCCGCGAGAAACTGGATACAGGCTCCTGAGAATCCCCACAGCGTCGCACCCGCCAGGGCACATACCACCCCTCGCCAGAAGACCTTAGAAGCGTTCACCGCCGTCTCACCTCCGTGCAATCCATCGAAATCCGTTGCCGCAGAGGCAGCATACACCATCCCATGCACAAGGAGCCAGAGAGGACGCACCTTCGACCGCTGCGGGCAAAGCGACCTCCCTACTGCCGCCCTCGGCACTTGGCGGCGCGGGCGGCGCGGCTATCGCCCCTCTTCGCGCTTGGCGGCACGGGCGGCGCGCTTGGCGGCCAAACGCTCGCGGGCGGCATCGCCCTTGGCGAGGTTGTTGGCGCGCCGTTCGCTGCGCCCCGTGGGGCGAGTGGGAGCGGGAGCGGCTGACGCTGAGCCCTTGGCCGGGTCCTGGCCCAGGGCGGACCTCGGTCCGCCCCTGCGGGAATCGGTCGGGGCATTTTGCGAAACAGCCTTAGCAGAGCCTGTCCGAGCATTTTTGGAAACGCCCGCAGCGGGATCTGTTGCGATACCCCGGGGGACAGAAGAGGCAGGATCGGAGGCAGAGCCGGAAGCGCCGCCCTCCATCTCCGCGAAAGGAGCCCCCTCTTCGGCGTCGGTCTCGCCGAAGAGTTTCTCCAGGAAGTGCACGATAGCCGGAAGCAGGTTGTCGCGTTCCTCCTCCGAGAAGTAGCGCAAAGGCAGCGTCAGTTTGCGCTTGTCCGTCTGGTAGCGGCCGGCCGCGCGGCGCAGGGGCTTCATGGCAGCAGCGGGGATGTCGATGGGCTCCACGATGAGCTTGCCCGCCGCCACGGAGATGAGCTTGACCCCGTGCTCGTTGGCGAAGGCCTTCAGCCATGCGCGCTCGAAGAGGTTGGCCGCCGCCTCGGGCATCTCGGGGGCCTCCGCGAGCATATCCTCGCGGAGGGCGGCCACCTCCTCCACCGTGGAGGCCGAAGCCAGCTTGCGGTACCACAGCACCCGGGCGTCGGCGTCGGGAATGTACTCCTCGGGCAGGTAGGCGTGACCGGGGATGTTCACGGTGATGTCGGAAAGCGCCGGCGGCAGCTCGCCTGAGGCGCCCACGCCCTCGCGGGTCTCGTTCACGGCCTGGTTGAGCATCTGGGCGAACAGGTCGAAGCCCACGGCTGACATATTGCCGGACTGCTCGGCGCCCAGCATAGAACCGGCGCCGCGGATCTCCAGATCGCGCATGGCGATGCGCATGCCGCTGCCCAGATCCTGGTGCTCGTTGATGGCGGTGAGGCGCGCGGCGGCCTCCTCGGTCAAAGGCACGTTCTCGGGGAACATGAAGTAGGCGTAGGCCTGGGTGGACGAGCGGCCCACGCGGCCCTTCAGCTGGTACATCTGGGCGAGGCCCAGACGCTGGGCGTCCTCGATGATGAGCGTGTTGGTGTGGGGGTTGTCGATGCCGCTCTCGATGATGGTGGTGGCCACGAGCACGTCCAGCTCGCCGGCGGCGAACTCCTCCATCACCTGCTCCAGCTCCTCCTTGGTCATCTGCCCGTGGGCCACGCCGACCCGCGCCTCCCCGGCGGCGGCATGCACGCGGTCCACGGCCTCGTCGATGGAGCGCACGCGGTTGGACACGTAGTACACCTGGCCGCCCCGCGCCAACTCGTAGCGGATGGCGGCCGATACGACGTCGGGATCCCACTCCCCCACGTGCACCTCTACGGGGCGCCGCTCGTCGGGCGGCGTTAGGATGAGCGACATATCGCGCACCCCCGACAGCGACATCTGCATGGTGCGCGGGATGGGGGTGGCCGACAACGTCAGCACGTCGATGGACTCGCGCAAGTTCTTCAGCTGCTCTTTGTGCTGCACGCCAAAGCGCTGCTCCTCGTCGATGATGACCAGTCCCAGATCGTGCGGGTTCACATCGCGCGAGAGCAGCCGGTGCGTGCCCACGAGCACCTGCACGTCGCCTTTGGCGAAGCCCTCCAGCGCTGCTTTCTGCTGCTCGGGCGTGCGGAAGCGCGAGAGCACTTCCACGGTGACGTCGAAGGGGTCGAAGCGGTCTTTGAAGGAGGTGTAGTGCTGCTGGGCCAGAATGGTGGTCGGACAGAGCACCATCACCTGCTTGCCGTCCTGAGTGGCCTTGAAGGCGGCGCGCAGGGCCACCTCGGTCTTGCCGAAGCCGACGTCTCCGCAGATGAGACGGTCCATCGGTCGCGGCGATTCCATGTCGTGCTTCACATCGGCGATGGCGGCGAGCTGGTCGCGGGTCTCGGTGTAAGGGAAGGCCTCCTCCATCTCGCGCTGCCAGGGGGTGTCCGGCGAGAAGCGGAAGCCCTGGGTGGCGGCGCGGCGGGCGTACACGTCCACGAGGTCGAAGGCGAGCTTCTTGGTGGCCTTGCGGGCGCGGTTCATGGCCCGAGCCCAGTCGCTCGTGTTCAGGCGGGTAAGACGGGGGCTGCCGCCTTCCGGCCCCACGTAACGGGTCACGCGGTCGAGCTGCTCCACGGGGACGAACAGCTTGTCGCCCTCGGCGTATTCCAGCTGCAGGTAGTCGCGCTCGGTGCCGTCCACCTCGCGGCGCACCAGATCGCGGAAAAAAGCGATGCCGTGGGCCGCGTGCACCACGTAGTCGCCGGGCTTGAACGGAAAGGTGACCTCGGTGGCATCCACGCGGGAGCGCACGCGGCGGCTGGCGGCGCGCGAACCCTGGGTGTCGGCGGCCGACACCAGCGCGAGATGCGCCTTCGGGATGATCATGCCGAGCGGGATGTCGTTGTCCACGATGTTGACGACCCCCCGCCGCAGGCGGCGTTTGGCCTGGGCCGGGGTGTCGGCCTCTGTGCTTTCGGGTTGCGACTCGCCATCGTCCAAATTTTCCGGTTGCACAATCTGGATGGGAATACCGTGATCGACGAAGGCGTGGCGCATGGTCTCGCGGGCGCGCAAGTTCGGAGCCGAGAAGACGATGGTGTAGCGGTCGGCGGCGAGGCTCTTCAGCTTGCCGAATATTTTGTCGGGCATCCCGGCCACATCGACGCGCTTCACCGGCAGCTCGTCGTCCAGCGCGCCGCCGACCCGCATGATGGAGACATAAGTGGCCCGCACCTCGCCCCCGAAGTCCAACGCCGCCGGCTCGGCGAACAGGCCCGCGAGCGCGATGTTGGTACCCCGGGCGCGCTCGGCGATGTCATCTGCGGCGTGGGCCGCATCATCGAAGAGCGAACGCGGCTCGATGAGGGCCGCACACGTGCCCGCTCCGGCGTAGGCGCCCAGCGTCACCGGCTTCTTGTACAGAAACGGCAGCACCACATCGGCGCCGTCGAAGCGAAGCCCCCCTTCCAGCTTCTCCAGCACATCGCGCAGAGCCGGGTTGGTGAGCGCCGGCTTTTCCAGGGCGCGCCGCGCGTCGGCCAGCGCCCGGGGGGAGGTGGGGAACTCAGAGACGGGGTAAATCTCCACGGAGGGCAGCGAAGAGATGGTCTGCCCCGTGGCGGGCACGATGCGGCGAATCTCGTCCAGCTCGTCGCCGAAGAAGTCGAGCCGCACCGGAAAGGACAGGTTGCCGGGGAACACATCCACGGTGCCGCCGCGCACGGCGAAGGTGCCCGGGCCGTCCAGCTCGCCGGTGTTGGCGTAGCCGGCGGCCTCCAGGGCGCGGGGCAGGTCGCCCAGCTCCTCGACGCCCTCGACGCCCATATCCTCGAGCTCCTCGCCGGCCGTAAGCGCGATCGGCCGCGCAGCATTCGCCTCTACCGGCGGCAACAGGCGCAGCAGCGCCCGGGCGCTCGCCACCACCACGACTTCGCGGCCGCTCTTGAGCGCCCAGGCGGCCTCCATGCGCTGGGCGATGACGCGACGATCGGCCGGCTTCGGGTCGAAGGGGTAATCGTCGCGCTCCGGGAAGCGCAGCACGCGCTCCTCCCCCACATAGGCGGCCACGTTGCGGGCGAAGGCGACGGCGGCGTCCTCGCCGGCCACGACGACGAGCGTGGGCTGGGGCGCATGGGCGAAGCGGGCCGCCACGAGGAAGGGCCGCGCCGAGGCGGCCACACCCAAGGTGGCGTCCTCGCCGGCATCGAGCTTTCCCCAGAACGTATCCAGACAGCCGGATTTCTCCAGCGTGAAGGCGAGCGAATCGATGAGCACAGCGGTCTCTTTTCCAGTAGGGCAAACGGCAAAAGCCGCCCGAGCGGGCGGTCGGCGCCCGGGATGAGCGCCTCGCACAGTGTAGCGCACTGGGGCGCGCAGCGACGCGAACGGGGGGCCAATAGTAGCAAAGAAGTAAACCGTCCCGCCGCGATTCCCCTAACTATTCCTCGAGAAGGAGCCCGCGCTGTGCGACAATAGCGAAAACGACACAGCGGCGACGCAGGCCGGCGCAAAAGGTAAGGAGGCAGCATGGCACGGGAATCCCTGGCGAGCAAGCGGGAGCGGGCGGCGGCCATCGAGGAGCGCATGTTCGAGCACTACGGCCCTGGGAAGGCGTCGCTCGACTATCGCACGCCCTTCGAGCTCACCGTGGCCGTGGTGCTGTCGGCCCAGTGCACCGACGCCGCCGTGAACAAGGTGACGCCGCGCCTGTTCGCGGCCTTCCCTACCCCAGCGGCCATGGCGGCCGCCTCATCGGACGAAGTGGCGGAGATCATCCACTCGCTGGGGTTCTTCCGAAGCAAGGCGAAGAACCTCGTGGCACTCGCACAAATGGTGACGGCGGATTTCGGCGGCGAGGTGCCCGCCGACGTAGATGAGCTGCAGAAGCTGCCCGGCGTGGGCCGCAAGACCGCCAACTGCGTCATGTGCGAAGCCTTCAAGGATCCCCAGGGCATCGCCGTGGACACCCACGTCTTCCGCATCGCCCACCGGCTGAAGCTGGCCGGGCCCTCAGCTGACACGCCGCAGAAGGTGGAGGACATCCTTCTGAAGGTGTACCCGCGCGAGCAGTGGTTGTTCATCAACCACCAGTGGGTGCATTTCGGCCGCGAGTTCTGCCGCGCCCGCAACCCCCGCTGCGCCGACTGCATCGTCGGCGATCTGTGCCCCACCCGAGGCCAGTGGGAGTAGGACCCTTCCCGCTTCCATAGCGGATAGTCGCCGTCTCACCCCCCGTAGGGGGCGACCTTGGTCGCCCCTTCTATTTCTTCTGCAAGGGGAAGCCGCGGCGGTGCAGCTCGGCCACGACGGTTTCCACCAGCAGGGGCAGGGCGGCGGCGCATTCGGGGGTGAGCCCCACAACGAACTGCTCCGGGGAGGGATTGCCCACCTGCATGCCCAGGCAGAAGCCCTCGGCCTCGTAGCCCATGAGCGATGCGGCGTCGAACAGGTCGACGAGCTTCAAATCGTGCAGCGACGCCTCGGGGCCGGAATGGCGCGCCATGGCATCCGGCTCAAACCGGTACACGGTGCCCGGCGCGTCGCCCGTGCCGTCCACGGCGTCCACCGTGAGGATAAGGTCGCAACGTTCCACGTAGGGCAGCATGTCCAGCGACATGCAGCCGACGTCCACCAGCGTCACGTTCTCGGGGATGTCATAGCCGGCAAGTATCTCGTCGTAGGCCGCCGGCCCCACGCCATCGTCCAGCATGAGTCGGTTCCCGACGAAGAACACCGCCGCCGTGCGCTCGCTCGCTTCCATGCCTTCTCCTTAGGCCCAGGTATCCAGCGTCGGGCGCAGATCCAAGTTGTACCAGGTGGCAAACGCCACGATGGCCACGGCGATGATCGCGCCAACAACGGCCCAGATGCGCTGCCGCCGCAGGTAGGTCTCGCGACTCACCCCCATGTTCTCGGCCCGATGCGCCGCGAAAGGCTGCGCCACGATGGCGAACACCGCGGTTGCGCCCACCAGCCCCGCGGCCATGAGAATGGCCAGCACCACGTTCATCGCTGTCGGCTCCACCGTGGCCGCGTAAATCACGTTGTCCGCGAACAGCCATGCGACGAAGAAGAGGAACGCCGCCCACATCCCATGGGCCGGCCCCCACACGGGTGCCAAAAACAGCGCCCCCAGGTTCACCCGGGGCAGCCCCGCGAGAAACTTCTCCTCTTCGGCAATCTGCTCGTCGGTCAATGGCTCGCCCATGTCGCCTATCTTTCCTCTCTTTGATCGGCGGCACGTCGGGTGGCCCCTTCGTGTGCTCGCCGTTATTTCCAATCCCGCCCTATCATTGGCAGGACGTCCCATCCAGGTCCCAGTTTCATTCAACAAGACCATCTCGATTCTCGTTTTCCAATTTTCGGGGATAAATGCCACTTCAACCCCGAAATGGTCGATTTTTCGGCAACATACCAGAGTTTTTTCGACCATTTCTACCCTCAACTGGCATTTGGCTTGCCATTTCGGGGTCAAAGTGGCATTCACTGCCAAAAAGGGAAGCATGGGGGATGGGGTCGGATACGGTCGCGCAGCGCGCGCTAGCTGATGAGCTTCGAGCTCTCCACCTTTTCCACGTACCATTCCATGAACTTCTCCAGGGGCTTGCGAAGCACGAGGCCCAAAAGCGCCGCCGGGATGAGGAACAGGGCGAGCGTGCCCATCTGCACCCAGAAGTCGTTGCCGTAGGTGCCCATCATGGCGCTTCGCATGGCGTTCACCACGTGGGTGGCGGGAAGCCACGGCGAGAGGGCCTGCACGAAATCGGGCATGATCTGCAGCGGGAACGAGCCGCCGCAGCCGGTCACCTGCACGATGAGCAGAAGCACGGCGATGGCCTTGCCGAGGTTGGCGAAGGACACCACCAGCGCGTAGATGATGAAGGTGAACACAAGTCCCGCGCCCCAGAAACACACCATGAACAGCCATGGCGAGGTCACCTGCACATCGAGGAAGAACAGGTTGCCCAGCGCCATGACCGTCGACTGGGCCAGCGACACCACGGCCATGACGGCGAAGCGACCGAAGAACAGCTGCCGCGGCTTCGGATTCACAAGCCCCGCCTCCTTCTGGATGCGGAGGTCCGCCTTCGGCTTGAACACCACGAGAATGAGCAGCGACCCGATGAAGAGGGCCAGCGTCGTGTAGAGCGGCGCCATGGCGCTGCCGAAGTTCTCCACCGGGAACACCGCGATGCGCTCGACGCCCACCGGGCTCGCCAGCGCCTTCGAAAGGGCCGATACATCGGAGCCGAGCACGGCGCGCAGGGCGTCGCGGTCGCCCGAGGCGATGGCGCCGTCGATATCGGAGGCCATCTCCCGCAGCCCCGAGGAGACGCCCTTGAGCTTCTCGGTGGTCTCGGCTATCTTGTCGGCGGTGCCGGCCATGACATCGGCCGCCGAGGTGGCCGAGGCGGACAGCTCGCCGCCGACGCCCTTCAGGTCGTCGGAAACGCCGGAGAGCGCATCGGCCATGGAGGCGGCCTGCTCTGCCAGCGAGGCGAGCCCCGGCGCCACATTCGCCTCGTAATCGTCCTTGATGGAATTGATGGAGGCGGCGGCCTCGGCCGCCTTGGCCTTCGCGGCATCGCGCTCGGCGGAAAGATCGGTGTCGCCCGCCTCCAGCTTATCGGCGGCCGTCCGCAGGCTCGCGGCCATGGAATCCGCCTGGGACGCCACCGCTCTCGCACGGCCGGCCAGGGCGGTCACTTGGGGCCGGAGGCTCTCGGGCAGCGACGGGGCGGCGCCTTCCAAGCTGTCGGCCACCTGGCGGTACACCGTCGCATGGGACGCAAGCGCATCGGCCTGGGCGCGCAGATCCTTGGCAATGCCCTGACTGTCCCCGGAAGCCGCATCGAACAGCGCGTCGACGGAATCGGATACCGCCCCGAAGGCGGCGGCGCTGTCAGCCAGCGAGCTCTTGAGCGTATCCGCCGAGCTCTTCAGAGCGTCCACCGTGGCCGGCACCGCGTCGGCCCGCCCCGTCGCGGCGGACAGCGTCTCGTCCAGAGCCGTGGAGGCCTGGGTGGCCAGGTCGGCCGAATGGCGCGAGAGATCCTCGCAGGAGCGAGCGAGCGAGCCGTAGAGCGAAAGCACCCCGGACGCGTCGTCGAAGGCATCGGCCATCTCGCGCACATGATCGGCCACCACCGCGATGCGGCCGTCCCAGTCGTCCTCGTCGGCGAAGCTGGAAAGCGATTCGGCCAGCGAGAGCGACACCTCGGAGAGCGTCTGGGCGAACACGGCATTCACCTGGTAGGACACCGTGTCGGCTCCCTGATCGGTGATCTTCGGCGCGATGGCGCTCTTCTTCTCGTTGGCGTAGTAGACGATATCGGCGTGGCCCGCGTCGCCCGTGTAGAAGGTGAGCATGTCGCGGCTGAAGCTCTTCGGGATCACCACGGCGGCGTAGTAGCGCCCCGACTTCGCGCCGTCGATGGCGTCCTCCTCGTCGGTGATGTGCCAATCGATCTGGTCGTTGGCCCGCAGGGCGGAGACCACCTGGTCGCCGATGTTGATGCGCAGCGGGATGAGGTCGCTCTGGTAGCCCTCGTCGGTGTTGGCCACGGCCACCGTGAGGTTGCCCGTGTTGTCGAAGACGTTCCAGCAGGCGATGATGTTGTACCAGGCGAACAGCGAGGGCACGAGAACGAGGCCCAGCGTGATGATGATGGACATGACGTTGGCCTTCAAGCGGCCCAAATCGAAGCGGAACAGGCGCCAGACGTTATTCATGACGAGCCTCCTCCCCTTCCGCACCATCGCGCGCGCCATCGCGGTCACTCTCGTGCTCTCGACCGCCGAAGCCCGCATCGCGCGCATCCATGCAGGCGGCCCGCTCCACGTCCGCCGTGGCGCCGTACAGGTCGATCAGGCTCGCGTCGGAGAGGCTCTCTAGCTTCAGCTGCCGCTCGAAGCTGAAGCGCAGGCTCTCGATGACCACGAGCGCCACGAAAATGACGATGATCCAAATGAGCCAGCCCGTGAGCAGCCACACCTTCTCGGTCGGCGTCAGGGCGAAGATGACCGCAAGGACCACCGGCACCGCCACGCCCAAAACGAGCGCGCCCTTCATGAGCCGCGGGTACCAGCGGTTGAACGTCGCATAGCGCTGCTGCAGGGCCGTGGCGTAGGTGTCCTTGTCGGAGAGCGCACGCATGATCTGGGAGATGCGGTAGGGGCGCACGGGAATGTCGACGTCCTCGCCGTTGAACAGGCCGCCGTCGCGCACCTGGCGGGCCACCATGCGGTTCACGTTCGCCATGAGCGGGCGGATGAGGAGCCCGAGCGCCATGAACAGCACGAGGAACAGCGCGAGCACGAGCAGGTCGGAGACGTACTGGCCGCCGTAGAAGCCGCAGATGGCCTCGCGCATGGCCCCGATGCCGTAGGTGAAGGGGAACAGCGGGTAGATGGATTGGAAGAACGGCGAGGTCATCTCAATCGGATAGAGGCCCGTGGCGCCGGGGATCTGGGCGAACACGAGGATGACGCAGATGCCCTTGCCGATATGCTGCAGCGTGACGGAGAAGGCGTAGATGATGGAGAGGTAGGCAAGCGACGCCAGCGCCGCGGCGAAGATGAGCGCCGGCGCCGAGACGGTTTGCACGCCGAGCGCGAGCACCCCGACACAGCAGATGACCGCCTGCATCACGGCGATGGCCGCAAGGAACAAATACCGACCCCAGTAGCGCTGGGCCAACGTCAGGCCGGGGATGCCCTCGCCGTCCGCCTCCTGGCGCATGATGACGAGCAGCATGAAGGCGCCGATCCAGAACGTGAGGTTCATGAACAAAGGTGCCATGGCGCTGCCGTAGGCGTTCAGCGGATAGAGCTGCTCGGTGACCACCTCGGTGGGCGACGCCATGAACGCCGCGATCTTGTCGGCGTCAAGACCGCCCTCGCCCACGAGCCGGGAAAGCGCGTCGGAGGTGCCGAAGGCGAGCACGTCGTTGCAGACGATGCCCAGCTCGCTTTCCAGGCCGGCGAAGAGCCGGTCGGTCTCGGCCACCGTTGAGGCGGCCGTGTCCATGGTGGCGTCCAGCTGGTCGATGACGAGCCCGGTCTGGGCCACGAGGAGCCGCTGGGTCTCAAGGGCCCCGGAAAGGGCCGACGAAGTTTCGGCCAGCGCGTCCAGCGCATCGTTCACGGCGGGCAGCGTGGTGCCGAACAACGTCGTGGAATAGGCTGACGCGCCGCTGGTCGCCTGGCGCACCGCGCCATCGAGGGCCGATGTCGCATCCGAGAGCGCGGCCGCCGAGGACTGCGCGCGGTCGTTGGCAGCCGTCAGCGCGTCCAGGGCCGTCGAGGCCGCCCGGGTCCGCTCGTCCAGGGAGTCGGCCAGAGCCTCCAGGGCGGCGCGCTCGCTGCTGCCGGCGGGAAGGGAGCCCGCCGCCGCGCGCACGGAGGACGCCAGCTGGCCGCTCTCCTGCACGGCGGCGCTTCCCTGGGCCAGCGCCGCCTGAATGCCTCCCTGGGCCTCGCCGAAGGCGGCAGTGAGGCGCGCGGCGGCCGAGGTGGCGTCGTTCGACGCCTGGGTGATGTCGTCGAGACCGGCGGTGACGGCCGGCAGCGCGAAGGCGGAGAAGTCGCTCAAGGTCTTCTGCATGGCCGTCGCGGTCTCCCCCATCTGGCCTAAGGACTCATCGGCCGCGTCGATGCCGGCACTCGCTTTGGAGAGCGTCTCTTTGGCCGAGGCCGCCTTGTCCTTGGCCGCCTTCGACGCATCCCCCAAATCGGCGAGCACGCGGCGCACCTCGCCGGTGGCGGCGACGGCCTCCGATATCTTCTGCGCGGCCTTCGACTGCATCTCCTTGGTGTTCTCGCGACCCTCGTTCACCTTCTCGTCGATGGTCTTGACCACCACGTCGCTTACCGTGGCGACGAAAGTGGAGTTGATGGTCTCGTCCAGCGTGGTGGCGCCCGTGTCGGTGATCTTGGGGGCGACCGGCCCCGACTTCTCGTTCACGTAGTACTCGATCTTGGGCTGCGTGAAATCGCCGGTGGTCAGCGTGAGCAGATCGGCGGTGAAATGCTCGGGGATGACATAGGCCGCATAGGCGCGTCCGCTCTTCAGCTCGTTCATGGCCGCGTCGTAGTCGGTGAATTCCCAGTGCAACTGGTCGTTCTCATGCAGCTGGTCCACGATGCGCTCCCCCACGTTCAGCTCGCCGGTGAGCTCGGAGGAACCGCCCGCATCCTGGTTCACCACGCAGACCGTGAGGTTGCCGGTGTTGTCGTAGGGGTTCCAGAACCCGATGACGTTGTACCAGGTGTACAGCGAGGGAATCACCATGAGGGCGAACACGACCACGAGCGCCTGCGGCGTTTTCAAAAGACGCAGAAGATCGCGCTTAAGTATCTTCAGAACATTCCGCACGAAACGGATCCTTTCCGCCTGCAGTCGGTAAGCGAACAGAGTTGCCGATAATCATAGCGCAACCCCGGCAAATTTGCTTCCCCTTGTTGACGGACTGAAGCGATCAGTCAAGCAACTATCTTGGCTGCGTCTCCTCCGGAGAGGAGCCGTCGGGTATTCTGATTCGCTCAAACAGTCCTCGCTGGTATCGAAGGCGATGAGATTGCCCTATCCCGTTCCTGCCTCGCCTTCGATACCATCTGCGGAACTCGCTCGGTCAGAACACCCGACGTCTCCTCTTAACTTGCACTCAATTGTGTATAACTCGCGAAGGGACACGGGGTGGTGCTCACCAAGCGAGTTCCGCAGCGACGAGAACAGGACTCAATGTCCTGTTCTCCAAAGTGAGGACTGTCTGAGCGACTGAGCATTACCCCGTGGCCCGTCAACGGGAGACGCGCAACAAAAAGGGGCGGCCCCTTGCGAGACCGCCCCTTTCGACTTCGACGTGCGCGACCCTTAGTGGAGGTCGGCGTCCTCCCCGACGATGTTGTGCAGATCGGGGTCGTACACCAGGCCGCCATGCTCCTTGTGGATGAACATGAGCTTGGTGGGGGCGAAGCCCTCGACATTGGCTAGGTAGATATGGATGAACATGAAGATGATGAACACGTACATGCCGAAGTAGTGGATGATGCGCATGGACATGAGACCGCCCACGAGGTTCGTCGTCGCGGCGAACACGGGCACGTTCATGGTCACGCCCCACAGGCAGAGTCCCGTCCAGAACATCAGCACGATGAGGATCGGGATCAGCAAGTAGCTGATCTTCTGCGGCACGCCAAGCTTGGCGCCCAGGGGATGATCCTTCTTCAGGAACAGGTAGTACTTGATCCACTCCAGGGCCTGATGACGGTTGTCCTTCTGGGGCAGCCAGGTCTTGAAGTCGGTCACCTGCTGGCGCGTGCCGCCGGTCGGCGCGGTCTTCACGAAGAAGGCCATGATGACGCGGGCCACGCAGTTGATGAACAGCACGAAACCGAAGAAGAGATGGCAGCCGCGGGCGATGCCCGTGAGGAACGGCAGCACCGGGAAGTGGATGATGATGCCCGACAGGATGAGCATGATCATGGCGATCAGGTTGATCCAGTGGGTCACCACGAAGATAAGAGGATGGGCCTCTTTGTAGTGAGCGAGATGGGCCATCTTACTTCACCCCCCAAGGGCTGGTGACGGTCTCGAAGTGCTTGCCGGTACCGCGCTCCGTGACGTGCACGGCGCAAGCGGTGCAGGGGTCGAAGGAGTGAACCGTGCGCAGGGCGTTGATGGGCTTCTCGATGTCGGCCACCGGAACGCCGATGAGCGCCTGCTCGAGCGGGCCGTGCTCGCCGTCGCCGTTGATGGGCGCCAGGTTCCACGTGGACGGGATGATGATCTGGTAGCCCTCGATCTTGCCGTCGACCACCTTCTCGGAGTGGTAGAGCGCGCCGCGGGGGGCCTCCCAGAAGCCCGTGCCCTCGCCGGTGAGGCGGGCAGGCTCGCGGAAGTACTCGGAGTCGCCGCCCTTGATGGCCTCGGCGAGCTCGTTGACCCATTCCACCATGAGGTTGGCGATGTAGATGGTCTCGATCTGGCGGATGGCGGTGCGTCCCAAGGTGGACTGGAAAGCGGCCAGGTCGCCCGGCTTGGCGCCGAGGATGCCGAGAACGGCGTCGACCTGCTCCTTGATGAAGGGCACGCCGCGCACGTAGGCCGCGAAGATGCGGGCCATGGAGCCGGCCTCCATGGGCTTGCCGTCGTAGGCGGGGGCCTTCACCCAGCTGTAGCGGTCGTCGACGTTGTACTCGGTGAAGTCCGGATCGGTGACGAAGTACGGCGAGGTGTAGGTCTCGCTGCCCTTGTACCAGGAGCGGCCCATGTACTCGGTGATGAGGTTCTCCTGCACGTCCGACGCCTGGAACTGCTCGTCCAGGACGGCCATGGGCAGGTAGCGGTTGAGCATCTGCTCGGTGTAGTTGTCGCCGTAGGGCCAGTCGGGGCCTTCGAAGACGCCCCAGGCGATGTAGCGGCCGCAGCCCTTGCCGAAGGTGAGCACCTCGGGATAGAGCTTGGCGAGCATCACGGTGTCGGCGAGAACGGTGTCGTTGACCCAGTCGCGGACCTCGGTGGCCATGGCGAGCAGATCGTCGAGCTTGCTCTCGGTGGGCACCCACATGTTGCCGCCGGGAATGGAGGTCATGACGTGGGGCATCTTGCCGCCGAGCAGCGCCGCCATCTCGGAGGAGCGGGCCTGCATCTTCAGGGCCTCCAGGTAATGGGAGGTGAGGATCAGGTTCGCCTCAGGGTTGTCGACGTAGGCCTCGCCGCCGTCGGCATCGAACCAGTTGCCCGAGAAGATGGACAGCTGGCCGTTGTCGGCAAAGGCCGCCAGCTTCTCGTAGAGCTGGTTGAGGTCGGAGTGCAGCGCCAGGCCGTTCTCCAGGGCCACAGCGTAGGCGTCGTCGACGTTGGCCTGAAGCGCATTCAGCGGGTTCACGTAATCGAGAGCCGCCAGGTTGTACAGCCACAGGATATGGCTGTGCAGGAACTGAGCGCCCTCCAGCAGGTTACGCACGATACGGGCGTTGTTCGAAATGGTGATGCCGTAGGCCTTGTCACCGGCGATCGAGGAGGCATGCGCGTGCGAAACGGGGCACACGCCGCAGATACGCTCGACGATTTGGGCCGCATCCTCGGGGGTGCGGTTCTGCACGACGAGCTCCATGCCGCGGAAGCAGCCGCCGGACACCCAGGCGTCGGCGACCACGCCGTTCTCGACCTCCATCTCGACGCGGAGATGGCCCTCGATACGGGTAATGGGATCAATAACAGAACGTGTCAAGTCAGCTCACCTCCTTCTTAATCGTTGTTACGGGGTTCGGCGTTCTTCTGCAGCAGCTCGTCGTCGAGAACCGGGCCGCCGGCGACCGGGTCGGCGTAGGTGCCGATCTCCTGGTCGGGATGCTTGGCATCCCACTTGCGGATCTTCTCGAACGGAGCGCCGCCGTCCATGCGGCCGGAGAGCTTCATGCCGAAGCCGTGCACCACGAGCGCCGCCGCCACGATGCCGGTGATGGTCACGGCGATGGTGGTGGGCTGCAGGCTCAGAGGACCGATGCGCAGGTCGCGCATGCGCTTGTAGAACGGGGTGTTCACCTCGGCCCAGTTGTCGCCCGGGTTGTTCGGGTTGGCCTCGCAGCAGCCGATGCAGGGGGCGCCGGACTGCACGCACCAGCTGCGGCGGTTGTTCCACAGCGTGACGCCGCACAGGGCACGGGTCTGCGGGCCCTTGCAGCCGACGGGATACAGGCAGTAGCCCATCTCCTCTTCCTTCGAGCCGAATTCGTAGACGAACTCGCCATTCTCGAAGTGGCCGCGACGCTCGCAGTTGTCATGGATGGTCTGGTTGAACAGATCGCCCGGCATGTTGAACTCGTTCAGACGGTTCACCAGCAGGTCCATGTCCTTCATGACCACGACGTCCACGAGCACGGACATGACCCACTCGGGGTTCACGGGGCAGCCCGGAACGTTGACGACCGGCGTGGCGACGCCGACCTTCTTCAGGTACTGCTGGACGCCAAGGGCCTGGGCCGGGTTGGGGGCAGCGGCCATCCAGCCGCCGTTCACGGCGCAGGAGCCGACCGCCACAACGGCGTTGGCCGACTCGGCAGCCTCCACAAGGGCCGTGATGCCGTCCTCGCCGGCCACGCGCAGAGCGTTGCCGTCGAAGGCCTCGAGCACGGCGCCCTCGTAGATGAGAATGTAGTTGCCTGCCGCGATGGTCTGGGCCTTGGCCTCCTCCATGGAGTGGCCAGCGGCGGCCGACAGGGTCTCCGAGTAGTTCAGGGAGATCATGTCGAGCACGACCGATGCGACATCGGGAGTCTCCACCTGGGCGAAGGACTCCGTGCAACCGGTGCAGGAAGCACCCTCGATCCAGATGACCGGATACAGGTTGCCGGACGTCGCGCCGATAACAGACTCTTCCAGAGCTTGCGCCACGCGCGGAACCGCGAGCTGGGAGAGCCCGGCTGCGGCGGCGATGCCGGCGCACAGCTTCATGAAGCTGCGACGGGTAACGCCACGCGAGGCAAGGATGCTGTCAAAGTCTGACATCGTTGCCTGATTTTCCATGCGTACACCTCCTTATAGGTGTCTCGTCTCTCTTACATGCAGGGGTTAGATTATCCGTTCGATCGCCACAAAAGCTGCACAATGGGTCACAAACGGTCAAATCATCTACCAGCGGCGAGAAAATGTTACGCGCTCCCCTGCTGGTAACAAGGCATTTTCGGCGCCGCGCCGTTCGCGCCCGATTTGCGCCGTCGGCGGGAAGGCCCTGCTCGCGCGGCCCTGGCGAGCTGTCGGCCGCAATCCCCTTGCATGCCCGAATTCGCCAGCGGCGGCAGACGACTGCGCGACCAACACATGCCGCTTGCGATAGCGCCCTCAGCCGCAACTCCGCTTTGCCGCACGAAAGAATCGCGGGTCGCCCGCTCTCTCGTCTTCGGTATTTGCCGCGTAGATGCCACTTCGACCCAGAAATGGTCGACGGGCCAAAGAAAAAGCACGCGAAAATGCCACTTCGACCTAGAAATGGCCAAAAAGGAAGGTGGGCTCCCGTCCATTTCGGGGTCGAAGTGGCATCTACCGACCACTTGCTCGAAACAGAGAGCAGGGAACGGCCGCTACTCCACCGGATAGCTACCGAACACCTTAACCTCACGCAACTTCAGCCGCAGGCAATCGAGGGCAGTCTGAACGTCGATATCATGCATTGACCCGTCAAGCTCAACGAAGAACATGTAATCTCCCAGCTGCTTTTTTGTCGGACGCGACTGCAGCATCGTCAGGTTGATGCCCGCGTAGGCGAATTCGGAAAGAATCATCTGTAGGGCACCGGGCTTGTCCGCGCGCAAAAAGAGCGCCAGCGACGTCTTGTAGCGCGAACCCCGCAAAAGCTCGGCATCGACCAGGCGACCCACCAATGCGAAAGCGGTCTGGTTCTCGGGGTTGTCCTGTATCGACTCCGCGACCACGCGCGCGCCGTGCAACCGAGCGGCAAGGGGGTTGCAGATACCCGCCGTGGCAGGATCGCCGGCCGCCATCCGCGCGCTTTCGGCCGTTGAGGCCACGGAAAGCGTTGAAACGCCCTTAAAATGCTCCGCCAGAAAGCGGCGGCACTGCGCGATGCCCTGCGGATGGGAGGCGATCCTGCGAATGTCGGATCGAGCGGCCTCGGGATGCATCGCCAGACAATGGCGCACATCGATCACCTCCTCGGCCAGGATAACCGAGTCGGTGCGGAAGGCGAAGTTGTCGAGCGTCGCCGTGACGGGACCTTCCAGCGAATTCTCCTTGCCGACGACGCCGAAGCGCACCGTCCCATCGTCGACGCAATCGAAAACCTCGTCGAAAGAAGCGCACTCCACCAGATCGGGGTCGTCGATGCCGAGACGGGCGGCGAAACGCAAAGCCGCTTCGTTGCAGTACGTTCCGGCAGGACCCAAAAAAGCGATGGAGTTCTCGTAGCTCATGTTAAACCAATCTGTTGTGCGTCATTTGCGATGTCGCGCGCCAATCACTGCGCCACTAATCGCGAGCCGCGTCGCACGTCGCTCGCGATGCTGCATGCCAGAACGCGACGTCGCGTGTTGTCTGCGATCATCATAGCGCGTCGGCGCCCGAACGGCTTTGAAACAGCCCCGTTCCGATCTCTTTCACGTGCTCTTCGGTTGCTGAGCCTTGGGCGAACACGACAGCATCAACAAAGCGTTTCCGGGATGCTTTTCCGGCAAAGCATCCTTCAGGGTACGTTATCCACCATCTCGAAACGACTTTCCACTCTTTCGTCATCTCGTCTACTCTCATTCTCGCCAAATTCGCGTTGAAACCGCATTGATGTCTCGTTAAATTCCCGATTTACCAAGAGTTTTGCACATTATTTCAAATCGTATTGACACGGAATTGAGACCTGGTATCGTGGGCTCATGGAATGCACGCTAGCACATAAAAGCTCCCTTGAACTATGGTCACATATGGCCGAAACCAATGCTGCGCCCACATGCTACGACCGGACGCTCAAGTCCAAGAAGGGCGCCGTCGGCGTTGCGGCGAAGGACGTTGATTTCTGGCTGAATCGAGGAAGCTTCTTCACCGAACCGCTTCACATTGCCGTCGGGTCTCCATCCGAGCGCTGCCGCGTCTTGCGCTGCGTTTCCCACATCGATCGCCAACTCGGCAACAAAGGCACGGTATGGGGAATTGCCCCTAAGCTTGCCACAGTTTCACCGGCAATGTGCCTGGCGCAGTTCGCCGGCGAGCTGCCTCTCGCGCAACTCACTGAGCTCGCATGCGCCCTGAGCGGCAACTACCGCTTCGCCTCCAAACCCGAAGACGTTGTCACCTCGGCAGTACCGCTCACATCGTTGCGAGAGATGCGTGCGTTCCTTCACGCTCATCAACAAATTCGTGGAGCATCGAAGGCGCTCAGGGCCATCGATCTCGCCATCGACCACCTAGGCTCCCCCTATGAGACCATTCTCTACCTGTTTCTCTGCCTGCCCCGCAAGCTTGGAGGCTACGGCCTCCCCAAGCCCGTTGCCAACCAACCGATCGCGCCCAAGTCCCGCGAAGCGCACCTTGTCGCCCAGCACAATTTCTACCCGGATTTATTCTGGCCCGACAAGCAGCTCATCGTCGAATACGACAGCTTCAAGCACCACAGCACGCCGAAAAAGACAGAGCATGACGCCCGGAGGCGTAACGATCTCGAGTCCATCGGCTATCGCGTCATGATCGCCAATCGTTCCATCGTTTCTTCCGCCGCACTGTTTTCCCAATTCGCAGATAACGTCCGCCGTGAACTTGGCGTGCGAAGCCGTCCGGAGACGGCGCATTGCCGAGATAGCCGAATGCAGCTTCGCAGGTTGCTTCTTGCACCCGATTCGATTGCGGAGTTCTGGAGGTAAGTTTCGGAATTCGACAAGTATGCATCGCGTCAATCGCCGAGAACGAATGCAAGCGGGTACGTATCGGAAACATGGCAGGTAGATGCCACTTCGACCCCGAAATGGCTCATCCCCCTCCTATCTTTCTGGCCATTTCTAGGTTAAAGTGGCATTTTCGAGGGATTTCCCCTCAGCAAGTCGACCATTTCGGAGTCGAAGCGGCATTCACCTGCGGATTTTAAAAAGTGCAGGATCGGACGCGTCGGCTGGTGAGGGCGATTGGGCGACTGCGGGGATCGGACGGCTGCGAGAGCGCACCGATCGGCTAGGGGCGCGGCGCGCAGGAACGCGTTAGCCGGCGAGGTGCTCGATGAGGATTTTCAGGCCGATGAGGATGAGGACGATGCCGCCGGCGATGGTGGCGGGCTTCTCGAAACGCGAGCCGAACTGGTTGCCGACCACTACGCCGACAAGCGACAGCACGAAAGTGGTGACACCGATGATCGTGATGGCGACCCAAATGTTCACTCCGAGGAAGGCAAACGTGATGCCCACAGCCAAGGCATCGATGCTCGTGGCGATGGCGAGCATGACAAGCTCGCGATAATCGAGGGGCGGGGCGATCGGCGCCTGCCGCGCCGCCTCGGGATCGTCGCAATCGGCGCCTCCGCGGCGTTGGCACGTCGCGCAATCGCGCCCGCACACGCACGGGGAGTCCTCCTCGTGGAAGGCGTCCCAGAGCATCTTGCCGCCGATGAAGGCGAGAAGCCCGAAAGCAATCCAGTGATCGACGGCGGTGATGGTGCTGGCGAACAGCGAGCCTGCGGCCCAACCGATAAGCGGCATGAGCGCCTGAAAGCCCCCGAAGAACAGGGCGATCACCAGCGCATCGCGCCAACGTATCTTCCGCATGCCGAGGCCTTTGCAGATGGCCACGGCGAACGCGTCCATGGAAAGCCCGACGCCCGTCAGGAACAACTCGATGAAACCCACAGCGAACCCTTTCTTCCCTCAGGGGGTCAACGTATCGTTTTCCTCGCGGAAGAAGCCCTCGGCGAGGAGGTCGGCGACGATGGAATCGAAGAGCGGAGGCTCCACCTCGGGACGACCGGCAGCGGCCTCGGCCGTGTTCAGGTCGGCGAGCACGGCCGCGCGGGAGACGCCCTCGGGAGCGGCGAGCACGCGGCGGGTGATCCAGGCCCGCTTCTGGCGGCGGGAGCCCTCGAAAGCCGACTGGCGGCTGTGACCGGCGCTGCGCCGGGAGGGATTCGGCACCGTGGCCTTCAGATGCGCGCCGTAGTCGAGCAGGCCGTAGTACCAGCGGCGCGGATCGGCTGCCGCGGCCGGGTGGAAAGCGGCGGCCTCGACCAGGGGCAAAAGCACCTTGTCGCTTACGGCCTCCTCTTCGGGAAAGAGCTCGTGCAAAAACACCGAGCGCACGTTGGTCTCCAGATAGACGGCCGGCCGCTGATAGGCGAAGGCCACCACCCCCGCCGCCGTAGCCGGACCGATGCCGGGCAGCGCCAGCAGCCCCTCGTAGGTTTCCGGAAGCCGACCGGCCCCCTCGGCGGCGCACCTGTCGGCCGTGCGCTTGAGCGCCAGGGCGCGGCGGTTGTAGCCGAGGCCCTGCCACAGCTCGAGCACATCGGGCACAGCGGCGGCCGCCAGGGCATCCACCGTGGGAAACGCCGACAGGAACCGCTCCCAGAAGCGTCCGACGCGCGCCACCTGGGTCTGCTGAAGCATGATCTCCGAGACGAGCACCGCATAGGGGTCGTCCACATGGCGCCAAGGCAGATCGCGGTACAGCTCGTCTCCCCTGGCGAGCATCGAGGTCACAAAGTCATCGAGGGCCGGCCCCTCGCAGGGCCAATCTATCGGTTCTGCATTCTTACGGCGAACCACAGATCCCGTCCTCCTTCATCGGTCGTCTTCACACGGAAGCAGAGCTCCCGACAGAAAACGGGCGGGTCCGCGCCCGCCCGTTCAATTCGGCAAACAACCACCGGCTATCCCACCAAGTCGTTCAAATCGCCCAAGGAGGCGGAGAAGTCGGAGACGACGAGGCGCTCGAGCTCGGCGTACTCGGCGGAATCGAGCGGCTGGTAGGCGGCGAGCTTGTCGAAGAGGTTCTCCCGGGACACCGGAATGTAGCGGCGCTCCACAAGGCCCTGCTTGTAGGCTTCCTCGATGGCCTCGCGGGCCGCCATGTAGATGTCGTAGCGCGGCAGGTTCGCCGAAAGGCGCACCAGCTCGTCGCGGCTCACCGATCGGATGGAGGGATGGTCGCGAGCGATATCCATCCAAATGTCGGCGCGCTCCTCAGCGGTGGGATAGTCGATATCGACGCAGGTGAGGGGGAACAAAAGCTCCGTGAAGAACGGATCGATGGCCTCGAGCGACGAGGCGGAGGCCAGCACGTAGACGTCGGGGTTCTCCACCGCCTGGCGGATGAGGCTCACCGCCTCCCGTGCGCCCCGGGACATGGCGGCCATGAAGAAGCCCGCCATATCGTCGGCGGCATCGATGACCGGCGCTCCCCACAGATCGAGATCCTCCAGCACCAGGATGCCCGGGCCCGCAAAGCCGTGGCGCAGGCTAGCGAGCTTCTCGGCATCGGTGGCCTGGGCGCTGACGCAGAGCATGGGTACGCCTTGGAAGGTCTCCTCCATGCGCATGCGGATGGCCGGTAGTCCCAGCTCCCCCACCGTGGCCAGCATGAAGCGGCTCGCATCCTCCCGGGCCGGCGAGCAGAACAGGAGGCTGTCGACGACCGGCATGGCGTCCAGCCCGTGGCGGGAGTTCAGCATAGCGACGAAATCGTCGAACTCGGGAGTGCCGGCCAGGCCCACGCCCAGAGAGCGCATGCGCGCCACGGCGGCGCCGTAGCCGGAGATGCTGTCGTAGGAGAAGATATCGACGGGCTGGGAGGCCTCCTCCCCCGCCGGAGCGGCCCCCGACGGCGCCGCCAGCGCCTCGGCCTGGGCCATGGCCGCGTCCTCGCCGTGAACGGCGGCGGCCATCATCGGCCCCACCATTTCCATGAAGTCGCCGGAAAGGGCCTCCGTCATTTCCATGAGATCGTCGCCGGAAAGACCGATGCCCTCGAGACGCTCCATGGCGAGCACCTGTAGCTGCTCAACACAAGCCTGCACCTCGTCGTCGGACAGGTAGGGCTCGAGCCGCTCGAAAATGTACTCGGCCAGAGCGCGCTCCTTGGTGGAGCAGGCCACGCGCCATGCCTGCTTGAGACCCATGATAGCGTCCTCGGAGGGGGCGTCACTTTGCTCGGCGGCCTGCTCGAAGGCGGCCAGGTACAGATGGAGTCCGAGGCGCGCGTCGCCGGCCTCGCAGGCGGCCACCGCGCGGGACAGGTAGTTTTCCGGAGTGCCCGCGCCGTCGTCGCGGGAGTTAGGGGATGTGTTGATATTCTCTAACATGGCCGTTACCTCTCAAATGCTGGGGGCTTTCAGGGCCCCGATCGTGTTCTGCCGCCATTTTATCGTACATAAGTACGATTGCCAAGAGTATTTTCGTATTTCGCGGGAGAAAATTTATCGGCCGCCGCGCCACCATTGCGCCCCGCTACCGCGCACCACCGCCGCTGCCGCCGCGCGACCGCTGCCATCGCCGCTTCGCAACTATCCTCGCGCGCCCTACCATTCCAAGATATCGTAGCCCTGGGCGTTGGCCGTGCGCGTAAGGGGCCGATCCGGCGTGACCGCGTAGGCGCTCTTTGCAGCGGCCAGCATGGCCCTATCGGAATGATGATCGCCGTAGGCCCAGGCGAGCTCCCAGCCGTCCGCGCCGAACAGCTCGTCGCACAGGCGACGGAGCACCACCACCTTCTCGGGGCCCTCGATGGGCTCGCCCTCCACCTCGTCGGTGTAGTTGCCCTGGAAGTCGACCCTCATGCGCGTGGCGATGGCGTACTGGATGGGGCGGCGCTCCATGGCCGCGGCGATGATGGGCTCGAAGGTGGCCGACACGCACACCACGGCATGCCCCGCCTCCTCGTGGGCCGCCATCTCAGCCTCGGCATCGGCGCGAAAACGCCGGTCGATGACCTGGTCGTAGAAGTCGCGCAGAAACCCGTTCACCTCCGCGACCGGCCGCCCCGCGAACGCGCGGAACACCAGCCCCCGCACCCAGGCCTCGTTCTGGGGCAGGCGCGTCTTGTAGGCGAAGGCCCAGCTGAGAATGCGGGCCACCACCGAGGGCGACAGCATGCGCCGGCGCACCAGATAGCGCACGAGCATGACCGGCGAGTTGCCCTGGATGCACGTGCCATCGAAATCGAAGGCCGCCACCTGGACTTTCCCCTCGGCGTTGCGCGCAATCGGGCCGTCCATGAGTCGGACGGCGCCCAAGGCGTCGGGGGTCACGCGGCGCACCCCGGCGGGAAGCGGCCCGGCCTCGCCGCGAAAAGCCGCGTCGTCGGGAATTCTCACATAGGTGCTCGCCTGGGGCATAATCACTCGCTCGTCCTCCAGCTGTGCGGTCAGGTTCGTCAAAATTTGCCTCGCCTATGATAGCCGACCCGGCACGACCCCGCCTGTCCTGCGACGTTTCTGCAGGAAACTTTTACGGAATTGAAGGAATGGAGTCGCCTCACCGAAAAACGGCTTCGCGCCTGTTCCCGCAAAGGGCGACCATGATCGTCCCTGTTCAGGTGCGGTGGCCTCGTTTGCGGAGGGCAGACCAAGGTCTGCCCCTACGGATGGGGTTTGCGAGAAAAGCGCGGAATGCGCACTACTCCTCGAAGCGGTCGTTGCAGGAGGCGAACTGGGAGTTGTACAGCTCGGCGTAGAAACCGCCCGCAGCGAGCAGCTCCTCGTGGCTGC
This sequence comes from Adlercreutzia sp. CNCM I-6215, assembly GCF_977072315.1. Classification (NCBI taxonomy): domain Bacteria; kingdom Bacillati; phylum Actinomycetota; class Coriobacteriia; order Eggerthellales; family Eggerthellaceae; genus Adlercreutzia; species Adlercreutzia sp. CNCM I-6215. The sequence goes on from NZ_CDRVMA010000002.1 coordinate 107,546, forward strand.
CCTGCTCCACGATGTCACCGTCGCGCATGACCAAGATGAGGTCGGCCGCACGGATGGTGGAGAGCCGATGGGCGATGACGAAGGACGTGCGCCCCGCCATGAGCCGGTCCATGGCCTCTTGGATGCGCAGCTCGGTGCGCGTGTCCACCGAAGAGGTGGCCTCGTCCAGAATGAGCATGCGGCGGTCGGCCAGAAGGGCCCGGGCGATGGTGATGAGCTGGCGTTGGCCCTGGCTCAAGTTGCTCGCGTCCTCGTTGATCTCGAAGTCGTAGCCACCGGGCAGCATGCGGATGAAATGGTCGGCGCAGGCCTCGCGCGCGGCCGCTTCCACGTCCCCATCGGTGGCATTAAGCCGCCCGTAGCGGATGTTCTCGCGCACGGTGCCGGAGAACAGCCACGTATCCTGCAGCACCATGGCGAACAGATTCCGCACATCGGGGCGGGAAAGCTCGCGGATGTCGGCGCCGCCGATGCGGATGGCGCCCGCGTCCACGTCGTAGAAGCGCATGAGCAGCTTCACCATGGTGGTCTTGCCGGCGCCCGTGGGGCCGACGATGGCCACGGTTTGCCCGGCAGCCACGCGAGCGGAGAAGTTGCGGATGACGGGCACATCGGGCGTGTAGCCGAAGCGCACGCCGTCGAATTCCACGTCGGTGGAAAGCGCCGCAGGATCCACGGCGGAGGCCTCTTTCGGCACCTCGGGCAGATCGAGGAAGGCGAAGATGCGCTCGGCCGCCGCGGCCAGGGACTGCAGCACGTTGGAGATCTGGGCCAGCTGGGTGATGGGCTGCGTGAAGTTCTTCACGTACTGGACGAAGGCCTGGATGTCGCCCACGGTGATGGTGCCTGCCACGGCGAAGAACGCCCCGGTGACGGCGACGGCCACGTACCCCAGATTCCCCACGAACCCGAGCACCGGCATCATGAGGCCCGAGAGGAACTGCGCCTTCCAGCCGGCGTTGTACAGCGCCTCGTTGTCGGCCTCGTAGGCGCGCACGGTCTCGTCCTCCCGCCCGAAGGCGCGCACGACGGCATGGCCCGAGAACGTCTCCTCCACGCGGCCGTTCAGCGCGCCGAGCAGGCGCTGCTGGGCCACGAAGTGCTTCTGGGAGAGCCTCACCACCACCGCCACGAGCGCCATGGAGACCGGCACCATGACCAGGGCCACGAGCGTCATGATCCAGTTGATGGAGAGCATCATGACAAGCACGCCCACCACCGTGACCGCCGAGGTGATGGCCTGGGTGATGCCTTGGTTGAGGCTCTGGCCCAGCGTGTCCACGTCGTTGGTGATGCGCGAGAGGGTGTCGCCCGTGGAGGTCTTCTCGAAATACCCGAAGGGCACGCGGTCGATCTTTTTCGCAATGGCGTCGCGCAGCCGGTAGCACGTCTGCTGCGAGATGTAGCTCATGACCCAGGACTGCACCCACGAGCACGCCGCCGACAGCAGGTACAGGGCCAGCGTCGCCAGAAGGATGCGGCCGATGGCGTCGAAATCGATCGAGCCGGTGCCGGCTGCGGAGGCCACAGCGCCGTCGAAGAGCACCGTGGTGGCCTCGGAGAGCACCTTGGGCCCCACGATGGAAAACGCAGTGGAAGCGATGGCGAACAGGAGCACGAGCAGAAGCCGGCCCTTGAACTGCCCCATGAAGGCGAGCATCCGCTTCATGGTGGGGCCGAAGGCCAGCGCCTTCTCGCCGCCCATCATGCGGGCCGCCGGGCCATGGCCGCCGGGGCCGTGCCCGTGGCCGTGGCCGCCGGGGCTCCGCCGAGAGCCGCTGCCGGCCTTGGGAATGAAGGAGGGATGCCCGCTCATCGCGCACCCCCTTCGGCAAGTTCTTCCTCGGAAAGCTGCGACAGGGCGATTTCGCGGTACTCGGGGCAACTCTCCATAAGCTCGGCATGGGTGCCCACGCCGGCGACGCGCCCCTCGTCGAGCACCACGATGCGATCGGCCGCAAGCACCGTGGAGATGCGCTGGGCCACGAGGATCACGGTGGAACCGGCGGCCCAGGCGGGCAGCGCGGCGCGCACGCGGGCGTCCGTGGCGTAGTCGAGCGCCGAGAAGCAGTCGTCGAACAGGTAGGCGCGCGGCCGCCGCACGAGGGCGCGGGCCATGGAAAGCCGCTGGCGCTGGCCGCCGGAGACGTTGTCGCCTCCCTGGGCAATGGGAGCGGAAAGGCCTCCCTCGCGCGCTTCCACGAAATCCAGGGCGCAGGCCACCTCAAGGGCGCCGCGGATGGCCGCCTCGTCGGCGCTCTCGTCTCCGTAGGCGATGTTGCTTTCCACCGTGCCCTCGAACAGGAAGGCCTTCTGGGGCACATAGCCGAAGCACGCCCGCAGGTCGGCCTGGGAAAGCGCGCGCAGATCGGCGCCGTCGAGGGTGACGGAGCCCTCCGTCGGGTCGTAGAAGCGCTCGATGAGCTTCACGATGGTGGATTTGCCCGAACCGGTGGGGCCTACGATGGCCAGCGTGGTGCCGGGCTCGGCCGTGAACGACACATGGGAGAGCGCCGGATCGCCGTCGTCGGTGTAGCGGAAGGAGACGTCGTCGAAAGTGATGCGCACGCCCGCTGCGGCATCGGATCGCACGCGAGTCGGCGCCTCGGGATCGCGGACGGTGGGCTCGGTCGCGAGCACCTCGCTCAGGCGCTGGGCGGCCACGTCGGCGCGGGGCAGCATGATGGACACCATCCCCATGATGAGGCAGCCCATGATGATGACCATGGCGTAGGTGATGAACGCGATGAGATCGCCGGTCTGCATGGTGCCCGCGGCCACGCCCTGAGCGCCGAACCACACGATGGCCACCGAGGTGAGGTTCATCACAAGCATCATGGTGGGCATCATGAAGGCCATGGCGCGGTTGGTGAACAGCTGGGTATCACGCAGCTTGCGCGAGGCGGCGTCGAAGCGGTTCTCCTCGAAGCCCTCGCGGTTGAAGGCGCGCACCACCGACAGGCCGTTCAGCATCTCGCGGGCCACGAGGTTCACGCGATCGATGAGCGTCTGCATGATTTTGAACCGCGGCAGCGTGAAGCGGAACAGAACGGCGATGACCGCGAAGACCATGGCCACGGCGAGCACGACGATCCACCCCAACTGGGGGTTGGTGACCATGACCATGACCACGCCGCCGATGGCGAGGATGGGGGCGTAGAGCACCATGCGCATCACCATGGTGCACACGTTCTGGATGAGGGTGACATCGTTGGTGCCGCGCGTGATGAGCGAGGCCGCCGAGAACTGGTTGATCTCGGCATCGGAGAAGGCCACCACCCGCGCGAACAGGCGCCGGCGCAAGTCGCGGCCGATCTTGGCGCCGGTGCGGGCCGACACGAAGCCGGCGGCCACATCGAGCACCATGGAGCCGGCGGCGGCGAGCAGCATGAGGCCGCCGATGCGCAGGAGATAGGCCATCTGAATGGGGAACAGATCGACGCCGGCCGCCTTGTAGCCCGCAAGAACGTCGAGATCCTCCACGCCCGACTGGGCGATGCCCACATCGACGATCTGCGAGGTGAGCACCGGGATGGCCAGCTCGCAGCCGGCCTTCAGGAGCAGAAGCAGCATAACGAGCGCCACCGCCCCCTTGTGCTGCCCGAGAAACCGGATCACGCCCAAGGCTGCCCCTCCCCTACACAGCGAAGAAGGCGAGCGCCGCGTAAACGGCCACGCCAGCCACGGCGGTCCACAGAAGCGACTTGGTCTTCACGGCCACGAGCGCCGATGCCACAGCGGCCACGAGCGGGATGGCCGCCGGCCACACGCCCGCGTCGAACATGCCGGGGTTCAGAAGGTCGTTGGCCACAAGCGCCGCGAACGCCGCGGGCGGGATGAAGCCGAGGGCCTGGGCGAGGCGCGGGGGCAGCTCGCGGCCCTTCAGCAGAAACAGCGGGATGACGCGACAGGCCCACATGGCCAGCACGCACCCGATGAGAACGAACCAGAACTGCTCCCAGCTCATCGGCGCTCACCGCCCTCATCAGGCGAGGAGTCCCCACTCGAGGAGGGGCGACCAAGGTCGCCCCCTACGGGATCAGTACCGGGAGCGCTTGCCGTGACGGGACGGCGCGGGAACAGCGCCGAGAACGCCAGGGCGCACACGACACCGGCAACAGCGCCGATGAGAATGGCCGGCCCGGTAAGCCCGAGCGCCTTGCACAGGTACACGCCGAGCATCGCCACAATCATGGCGACGATATTGGCGGAGGTGAACTTCTGGGTGACGAGCAGGCAGATGAAGATGGCCGTCATGGCGAAGGCGGCGATGGGCACGGGGATGTCGACGGCCGCCCCCACCGCGCAGCCCACGATGTTCGAGATCGTCCAGGAGCTTTGGGAGAACAGGTTCACCATGAGCGCCCGATCCACCGACCAGTTGCCCTCGGCGAAGCGCGCCGTGTTCACGCCGTAGGACTCGTCAGTCACCGATGCGGCGAACAGGGCCGCAAGCCAACGGGGGCTTGCAGCGCACTGGGGCGCGAAGGAGGCGGCGTAGAGCATCTGGCGCGTGTTCACGAGGGACACCGACGCCGTGATGGCCGCCACCGAAGAGCCGGCGAGGAACATGTTGGGAATCATGAACTGGCCGGCGCCCGAGTACAGAAGGATGGACAGAAGCGCCACCTGCAAGGGATTCAGCCCGATGGTGTTCCCCAAAATGCCGCAGGGAAGGCCAATGGCCACATAGCCCAGCATGATGGGAACGGCGGCGGAGAACGCCGAAAGTATGTGCTCGCGAGAAAACATGACGCCTATGATAATCGACTCGCAGATTTTTGAAAGACCCTTCCCCCGATTTCACAACCCCTAAATAGCAGGTGGCCCCGCGGGTAATCAGGATTCCGCGGGGCCGTCTGCTTCATCGGAGATGGCATATATGATGTGCCGGCTGCCGCCGCGCGCATAAGCGGCGGCAGCCGGCGGGCTTCGGCAGGTGACTTCGCGGGTAATCAGGGTTCCGCGAAGCAGTCTGCCTACTCGGAAAGGTCTCAGGTGCCGGGGCGGAGGGCGCTCCGTCCGCCCCGGCGGTCTCCCCTACTCCTCAGGGGTCTCTTCTTCCTCCTCGTCGTCATCGTCGCGCCGGCGGGCGGCCACGGCGAGAACGAGGCCGAGGGCCGCGACCAGGGCCAGCCCCACCATCCACGGCAGGAGCTCGTCGCCGGTCTGCGGGAGCTTCACGTAGAACAGGCGGGTGCCCCACGGCGTCGTGAACACGAGGGTGCGCCACGCGTCGGCGTCGCCGGTCATGCCGAGGTCGACCGACCGTCCGTCCTCCGGCACCCAGTTGTAGGGAACCAGCAGGTTGAACTTCTGGCCGTAGGCGTTGGGCGTCGTGCGCACCGTTTGGAACGCGCCGAGCACCGACATGGCCGGCGTGATGCCGACCCGGCCGCCGGCGCCGACCACGGAGTTGGCCGCCTCGCCCCAGTCGGAGTCGTTGTTCTCGTCGGAGCCGACGTTGATGGCCACCCACTCCTTGCCGTCGGGCATGTAGGAGCGCACCCGGTACAGGTAGGGCTTGTCGTTGCCGTCCACCATGGGCAGGCCGTCGAAGCGGTAGGCGCCGTCGACGTCGGTCTCCATGGAGGCCACCTCGGCCCAGCCGTCCTCGGAGCGCACCTTCTGGCCCTCTATGGCCGCAAGGGCCGTCGGGGCGTAGGAGGCGCCGTTGAAGCCGACGGCGTCCACGTCGATGACCATGCGGTCGAGGTAGACCTTCTGCCCGGGCACCGCCACGGCCGTCTCGCCCTGCAGGCCGTCGGCCTCGGGATCGTCGAAGACCACGCCGGCGATGGCCGCGAGCGCGTAGGGCACCAGGCCCGTGTCGTTGTAGTCGGAATCCTCGGACAGCGAGATCACCCACACGGTGCCATTCGGCCCCAGGATGTAGGCGGCGCCGTTGCCCACCAGATCGCGACGGTCGGAGGGCTGGGCCAGCACGATGAGGCCGCCCTGCGGATCGCCCGGCTCGATGAGCTTGGTGTCCTCGTTCAGGTCGGAGTCGGTGGTGGCGGTTCCGCGGTTCATATGGGTGACGCCGTAACCCTTCGGCAGGTCGTCCACCGTCACCTCGAAGCCGTAGAGCACCGTGGTCTCCTTGCCGTTCACCATGCGCTTGCCGGCGACGTCCAGGTTGTCGAAGATCCAGTGGCCCTGGCCATCGGAGGTAGTAGTCTGGTTGAACGTCTCGTCCAGATGCCAGCCGGTGCCGGTCGCGTCGGTGCCGAACCAGTAGCGCTTCAGGCTCACCGGCACATTCGGGATGCGCACGTTCTCGCCGGCATCCTGGATGCCGTTGTAGTTTTCGTCCTGCCACACCACACCGGCGATGTGCGCCTGGGCGATGCGGAACAGGCCGTAGCCGTGGGCCAGGGAGCTGAACCAGTTCAGGTCGAACCACTGGTTGTCGCCGACGAGCGACGCCATGCGGGCCTGGTAGGCCTCGTAGAGACGCTGGCTACCGGTGTTGTCGTAGTAGGGCAGGTTCGGTTCGCCGGTGACGGAGTTGGTCGCGTTGGTGCTGACCTTCTCAACCTCCTTGCCGTCCTCGATCACGGTATCCAGGTACAGCAGCTTGCCGTTCTTGTCGGTCTGGTGCTTGCCGAAGATGGCGTCGTGGCGCTGCTGATCCATCTTCTCCAGATCCTCCTGGGTGGCCGTGGCGATCCAGGCGAGCATCTCGGTCACGTAGTCGTCGCTGTAGCTGCCGTTGCTGCTGCCATCGCTGGCACCGGCGTCGGCCCGGGCACCCGAGGCGCTGGCGGTCATGACGCGAGTGGTGAAGGTCTCGGACTCGCCGCCGTCGCCCTCGCCCGGCTGGGTGGTGTCGCCGCCCTCGGGCTTGGTGACGTCGATGACGGGCTTGTCGCCCTCGTCGGAGTCGGCCGGGCCGGTGGCGGTGCCGCAGCACTCCATGCCGACATGGCTGCAATCCTCCACCGTGCACAGGCCGTTCTCGTCCTTCTCGTGCAGGCACAGACCGCACTTATCGCACAGGCCGTCTGCCGCCGCGGCGACGGTATCCTCGTCCACGTGGTCGCAGCTCACGTCCTCGTCGCCGCCCGGCTGGGAGGCGTAGGTGGCGTAGGCGCCGGAGGTCGTGGAGGACTCGGAGCCATCGGCCAAACGGGTCAGCACGATGAGGTCGCCGGCCTTCGCCAGAGCCGTGTTCAGGTTGTCCGTGGCCGGCAAGGTGTAGTCGCCGTCGTGGCCGGCGGAATCTTCCACGTTCGGCGCCAGGGCCTGGGTCTCGTCGTCGAAGTCGGAGTTGACCCAGTCGTTGTCCTCGGTGCCGATGTGCTGCAGCGTGGGCGCCCACACGTCCTCATCCGGGTAGCTCACGATTTCGGCGCGGTAGGAGAACAGCACCTTGAAGGCGGCGGAATCGGACGAGGCCTGGTGCAGGCCGGTGCCATAGGCCAGGAACTGCCAGTGGCCGTTCTCGTCGGTCACGTCGAAGCCGGCGCCGGGCACGTACTCGTAGCCGTTCTGATCGAAGAACTTCTCGTCGTCATCGGCCACGTCCAGCGCCTGAGTGGCAGTCAGCGGCAGATACGGGTAGTTCGTGCCCAGGCCGTCCTTGGACAGGTCGTGGCGGCCGGTCAGATCCTCCAGCATATCCTGAGTGAAGGTCCAGTCGCGGCGCCACACGCCCTTCTCGTCCTCCGGCGTCTCGGCGCCCACGAGGATGGTCAGGTCGCGCTCGGCGTTGGTCCAAGCGCTGTAGATGACCAGCTCCTCGACGCCGGCCGGCTCGTCGCCGTTGCCAGTGCCGCCGCCAGCGGCATCGTCGTCGGCCTGAGTCGTCGGCTCGCCGCCATTGCCGGTGTTGTCGGTATTGCCGGTATTGTCGGTGTTATCGGTATCGTCGGTATCCTCGCCGGGCACGACCTCCATGTAGCTGGTGAGGAACTCGGTGTGGTTGTGGTACAGCACGTTCAGCTTCATGAGGTTCTTCGTGGCCGCCTCGGCGCGCTCGGCGCCCTCGGGCATGGCCGCCACGGACGCGTACAGCTCGCTGATGTAGGCCACCATGGCGTCGGCCGCGGCCTTCTGCTCCTCGGAGGTCATGGTCTGGCCCTCGTCCAGCTTGAACGGGTCGGCCATGGCCACGATCTCGTCGTACTCCTCGCGGGTGAGCCCGGAGTTCTCGAAGCTGCCGTCGCCGCCGGGGGTCTGGCCGGGCACCTTCTCCCAGTAGCCGATGCCGGTCTCGTCGTACCAATAGCGCACGAGTCGCACGACGGCGCCCTCGATGCGATCCTCTTCCTCGTCCATGAGGCCGTCGGAGTTCACATCGTTCCAGACGTTGCCGTCGATGAGCACCGGCAGCTGCTTGGTGAGGCCGGCGTCGAAGGCGCGCTTGTAGTACATGCGGTTGGCCAGGTCGTAGTTGGTCTTCAGGTAGCGGACCGCGTAGGCGCTCGACAGGATGCCGCCGTTCAGATCGGCGTCGTCGGCGATCTTCTCGGCCACAACGGCGTAGACCTCGTTGATCTTCTCGTTCTCGGCGTTGACGTTGTCGGTCAGCGAGGACTCGAAGGAGGTGAGGTCGGAGTTGTCGCCGGTACCGGCGCCTTCCACGTGGAAGCGGCTGGCCACGTACTCGCCGGAGTCGTCCACCACCTTGATGGCGTAGCCGGTCAGGTACGGAGTGGCCGACGTGAAGGCCGGGTCGGCGACCTCAAGCTCGGTCTGGCGCGCCTCGAAGGCGGCCATCATGTCGGCATCGGCCTTGATGGCCTCCACCTGGCTGGCGGACAGCGAGACGATCTCGGAGGCCGTGAGCTGGCGAATCATACCGACCGACACGGGGCGCTTCTGCAGGGCCACCAGATCGGAGGTGGAAAGCGCCGTTCCGTTGGCGTTGGCCACACCGTAGGGCTGGTACACCTTGCTGATGTCCTCGCCCGGAGCGGCCGGATGATCGACCTCGCTGCTCACGAGCACGTAGCCCGGCAGGTTGTCGAAGTCGTAGATGCCCTCGGCGTCGGTGTAGGTCCATAGCTGGTGATCCTCGATGACCAGCCCGCCGCAGATGTCGCAGCGCCCGTCCGGGCCCTCCGGCGTCGTGGCGCCGGGAGCCGCGGCCTCGTTGTGCTTGACGTCCACATGGGCCGCCGTGCTCGTCTTCTTGCCGCAGATCTTGCAGGTAGAGGTATGGGTGTTGTCGAAGTTGTCCTTCCATTCAAGCTCGGCGTGCTGGCAGATGTCGGCGTTGCAGCCGTCGCACAGGCCGTTGCCGTTGGCATCGGCGTGGGGCTCCTCGCCCAGCACCGCGTTGCAGTCGGCGCAGGTGACGGTGTGGGCGTCGGCATCCTTGTAGGTGCAGGTGCGGTCGTGCAGGTGCAGGCAGTCGCCGCAGCCATCGCACTTGCCGTCGCCATCGCCATCGGAGCAGGGCTCGTTGGTGGCAGAGCCGGTGCAGTCCTCGCCGTCGCAGGTCCAGTTGTGGGTACCGTCGCCGTTGCCGGTGTAGGTCTTGTTCTCGTGGGTGCACTCGGCATCGCCCGGATCGGTCACCTCGGTGCTCTCGCCGTCGGCGAAGCCCTCGGCGCCCTCGGCAGCGGCGCGTACCGCGAAGCGGGCCAGGGCGAATCCGCTCATAGCCGGCTCGGAAACGGCACGAGTGCCGGCATCCTCGCCGGTGTCGCCACCGGTGTCGCCGCCCTCGCCGGTGCCCGGGTTCTCAGGATCGGTCGTCTCGCCCGGGTTCTCGGGGTTCGGGTTCTCCGGATCAGTCGTCTCGCCCGGGTTCTCCGGATCGGTCGGCGTCGTCGGCACCTCGGGGGCCTCGACATCCTCGCCATCCTTGTACTGGCGGCCGCCGTTGAAATTGGTGTTCTCAACCCAGTAGCCGGAGTCCTTCAGCTCGCGCACGCCGGCCTTGTACAAGGCGTCGTAATCGTAGGTGCGGCCGGAGCGGACCAGGTACACCTTGCCGCCGTCGCCCTCGACGACGTTCTTGCCGCGGTTCTCCACCAAGCGCAGCACGCCGTTGGGATAGTCGTCGGTGGCATGCTCGGTATCCAGGTAGAAGACGTTGTTGTCCTCGTCTTCCAGCAGCTGGTTGCCGTGGTTGTCGTAGGTGGGCACGAAGTAGTACTGGGTCAGAATGACGCGCAGGCCCTCGACGCCCTGCTCGGTCTTGTCGCGGTCGTCGGTGTCGATACGGTCGTCGGAGGTGTCGGAATCGTTCTTGCCGTCGTAGTCCTCGTCGTACCAGGCCTGGCCCACCAGACTCGAGCGGTCGGGCGGCACGAAGCCGGCATTCATGGCGTTCTGGTTCTGGCCGATGGCGAAGTCGTAATCGAAGGTGCCGGTCACCGTCTCCGTCGTCGGACGGCCGTTGGCGTCGACAGCCTCGTGCTTCTCGGACCAGCCGTAGGCGGTGCGCTGGTTCGCCCAGCTGGCGCCATCGGCCAAGCCGGCCAGCACGATGCGCCAGGCAGCGTTGTTCTTCGAGATCTCGCCCTCGACGGTCTCGCATTCCTTGATCGTGCACGAACCGTCGGAGTGTACCTCGTCGGCAGTCTGGATGTTCTGCTCGTCGAGGAACACCGGGTAGTTGTTGGTCTCGTAGCGGCTCCACACATCGACCATGCCGTCGCTGTTGGTGCCGGGATCCTGCTCCTCGGCCGTCACCATGGGCTGGACGCGGGAGTTCACCACGTCATGGGCGGTGGTCTCGGCCTCGAAGGTGGTCACGAGCAGCGAGCTCATGCCGTCGTCGCCCTTCTCGCCGTTCACCTCCACGGTGTAGGAGGCCAGCGCGTACTCGTATTTGCCCGTCGTCGGGTTCCACGTGCGCACGGCCGTGGGCAGCTCGTCGAACAGGTAGTAGCCGGACACGTCGTGCAGCTCGGTTGTGCCGTCCTTGGCGAGCGCCTTCAGGTTCTCGTTGTCGCCGGTCAGCACGGCCACCTTGCCGCCGCCCAGGTAGGTGGAGTTCGGCACGGTGAAGGTGAGGCGGTCGGCCGGGGAGGCGTCCACCATCTGGCCCGCCTCGTTGCGCACCTTGTAGGTGCCGGAAGTCGGGTTCAGCGTGTCGGTCTTCGCCTCGGTCACGCCGCCGGCCATCTTCTCGGCCATGACGTTGCCGTCGTTGCCGAAGTGCGGGTTGGGCTTCCAGGTGCCATCGGCGCCGAGCACGTACTGCTTCAGGATGACCTGCTTGCCGTTGTAACCGTACTCCAGGTAGTCGGCCTCGGTCTTGGTGCCGTCCTTCTCGGTGGTCACGCGCGTCTCGGTGTTGTAGTTGTACAGGCCGTCGTAGTCGGCGTCCTCCCAGACGTAGCCGTCGATGGCGTAGGCGGGAGGCTTAATGAGGCCGCCGTCGTTATGATCGCGGCTCGCGCCCATCATGAGGTCGTAGGCCACGAGCGTCTTGCCGCCGACGGTGGCGGTCATCGGATCCTTCACCTGCACCTTGCCGTCAGCGTCAAGCTCCGGGTTGCCGTTCTCGTCCAGCACCAAATTCGGCGTCTGGTCGTCGTTGTTCGATGCCGGCGCGTAAACGATGTTGGACTCGTGGGACGCCAGGCCGTTGGGCGTGGTGCCGTCGTCGGCCACCGTCTCCAGAAGGATGATGAACTCGTCGGGCTCCACCAGCTTGTTGTCGCCGGTGAGGTCGGAGTTCTCGCGATAGCCGGCACCGGTCAGGTGGTACTTCGCGCGGAACAGCTCGTTTTCCGCGACGCGCGGATCGCTCACGCGCACCTTGTAGCCGTAGACGACCCACGTGTCGGCGCCGTTCACGTTGCGCAGCCCAGCCGTCTCGAGGTTGTCGAAGCGGTAGGTGCCGGAACGGTACAGATCGGGCGTGCCGGTCAGCGCGCCGTCGATGTCCTCGCCGAGCTCGGTGGGCTTCGCCTTGTCGGTATCGCGCTCGATGAGCACGCGATCGGTCGTGGTCACGGCCGCGGACGCCGTGTTGCCGGCGGCCCACTTCGTGGTGTCGGGCACCCAGTTCGCGCCATCGAAGTAGTAGCGCTCGAGCGTGACCTCGTAGCCGTCGAGAGCCTCTTCCTCCTCGACGACGTTGCCGTTCTCGTCGAAGGTCACGTCCTGGATGCCGTTGTTGTTCTCATCGTTCCACAGCACGCCGGAGATGGACTGCAGGGTGGGGTGCACCATGCCCATGTCGCCGCCCTGGACAACCTTGGGCAGCGGCACCTTATGCTCCCACGCGCCGCCGTTGCCGTCGGGAATGGAATCCACCACGACCGTTTCCATGTCCACCGTGAGCCAGTCGTAGGCCGCCACGCCGTACAGCGGCGCGTCCGGACGAACCAGCTGCTCGGTGCTCACGCGGGCAAAGTCGCTCGCGTGAGCAAGCTTTGTCTTATTCTCTCCCTCGGTCACGCCCTCGCTGGCCACCACGATGCGTCCGCCGTGCTCCTCTCCGTCCACATCGCCCACCGAGGTGCGCGTGCCAGCGATCTCAAGGCCGCCCTCGGCCGCAATGACGGTGCGGTCGGTAACGGTGCGGCCCAGGCGCACGGTCTTGCCGTCGCCCTCGTATTTTGCGAAGTTCACCACGCCGAAGCGGTCGGTAGAGGCCACGTCGGACTCCACCTCATCGGCCTTGCCGGCGTGGTAGCGGGTGAGCATCCAGCTGGTGCCGTTGGCCTCGACGTCGGAGCCGTCGTGGGCCAGGCCGTCCACTTCCACCTCGTAGCTGGCCAGCGAATAGGTATCGCCGTACATCGGGGCCGAGCCGGCCGGGTAGTCGGTGGCCTTATCGGCGTTCACCAGCGTGGTGCCGGCATCCGCGGCGTCCGCCTTGCCGACGTAGCGCGGCGCGAGCTCGATCTCCTTGTGAACCTCGTCGCCGCAGCCCACCCAGCTGGTGGGCAGGTTGTAGAAGGCGTAGGTGCCCGGATCCAGGTCGTCTACCACATTGCCCAGGTAGTCGAGGCCCAGAGGACCGGTAGTCACCGTGCGGTCGCCGTCGCCGTTGATGACATACTGGACTTTCCCGTCGCGTACTGTTTCGGTCTTAGTCGGATTGTAGGTGACCACGCGCTCCCAATCGGGATTCTCGGCGGTGCCGTTGTTCTTCCAGGTGACATCGCCGCCAAAGGCGCGGGTGCGCACCCAGAAGCCCAGGGAACCCTCGTCGCCGCGAGCCGCGCGCACATCGCCCGCCGCGCCCTGCTCGGCGCGGTCGTACAGCAGCTGCCACGCGAGCTCGAGCGTCGCGTCGGTGGACTTGTCGATGGTCTTCATGGCCTCGATGGGATCCATCTTGTCGATGCCCAGCTTCTCAAGATCCTCCTTGGTCAGCAGGTTGTAGACCAGATGGGCATGGCGCAACGCGAAGCTCTTCCACAGGTCGTGGGTCACGTAGTGCCACTGGGTCAGCGCCACGGTGCGACCGGGCAGGCCGTTCTCGAAGGCAGGCTGGTAGATGCCGTCGTAGGAGCGCTCGCGCTCGGCGCGGTCGAGCGCCGGGTTGCTGGCGGCCCACTGGTCGCTGTAGGAGTCGTCCCACACCACATCGGTGACGGAGGTCTCGGGAATCTTTATGAAGCCGCCGTCGCCGCCCTGCTGCACCTGAACGTTCTCGTCGGTGTCGTAGGTGACGCCCTTGTACTTCTTCCGGGTCCTACTGTTGGTGGAGCTTTCCACCGCCTCGTGGGCTACGATGACCATGCCGTCGGCGCGGCCGGCCGGCACGCGGTTCTTGAAGGCCGCGTTCGTGTCGGTATCGCCCATCGCCGGCACGGAGTCCTGCATATCGATGAAGCGGTTCACCAGGCCGAAGGCCTTGGTGGTGCTGTCGAGGGCGTCCAGGCCCTCGGAGGTGTAGTAGCGGAAGGCATCGGACTCGGTGCGCATGCCCTCGGCGTCACCCGCCGCCACCACGTCGTCCAGGTCGCCCGCGACGTGCGGACGGGTCAGGGTGTAGCCGGCGATGGCCTCGTTAGGCACCTGCTGGTAGAGGTCGGCCGGGTTGGTGTCGGCCACGGCTACGGTGTAGCCGCACAGATACTCGCGGTCGCTCGCCTCGCCCAGCTTCTGGGCATCGGGCTTCTTGAAGCTCGTGGGCACAAGGTCGGTGCGGTACTGGCCCAGCTCCAGATCCTCCTCAGGGTCGGTGCCGTAGGAGGTGGTGAAGGGATAGTACGGGTCGAGCACACGGTTGCCGTCCTCGTCGAGGCTGTAGGTGCGCTTCCACGTGCCGTCCGGGCCGCCGGTCTTGTCCGTGTCGTCCAGGTAGTACTTGGTCAGGCGGATGCGCACGCCGCCGATGCCGCGCTCGCCCTCGGAGACGAGGTTGCCGTCCTTATCGTAGACATCCTCCTGGCGGATGCCGTCGTAGTTGGCATCCTCCCAGATGTAGCCCTCAATGGGAGCGGAGGGCGGCACGATGTAGCCGCCGTTCATGCGGGTCTCGTTCTTGCCGAAGGCCAGATCGAACGAGGCCAGCGGCGCGTCGCCGTTCTTTTCGGCGGAGTTCACCACATACGGCGTGCTGCCCGTGCGGGCGCCCTTGGCATCGGCGGTGGTGGAGCCGGCCAGCACGATGACGGAGTCCATGGTATGGATGTCGCCGTTGGAGCTGAACTTCTGGCTGCGGACGAGCGGGAAGGTCTCGGGGCCGTAGCGGTAGGCAAACGACGAGGTGCCGCGCACGTTGGCCTTGCCCTTGGAGCTCCACTGATCAACCAGGTAGTTCGGGGCAGCAAGTTTGTTCTTCACCGGGTAGTCGGAGGTCTGCACCTCGTAGTTGCCCGGCTTGAAGTCGGCGTTGCCGCGGATGGCCACGGTGTAGCCGGCCAGGTACTCCTTGCCGTTGGTGAACACGCGCACGGGCAGGTCGTCGAACTGGTAGTAGCTGTCCGCTTCCTTGCCGGTAACGCTCTTGTTGCGGGTGGTCACCGTCTTGTAGTAGAAGGGCGCCTTGGTCGTCTCGGTCGGGCTCCAGTCGCGATCGTTGCCGTACTCCGTGAACGCGCCCTGGGGCACCGGGAACCAGTGGTCGGCCGGGGCGTCCGCCTCGGGGTTCGCGTTGCCGCCGTTGGTGCGGTCGGGATCGTAGTACCACTGGCGCAGGTACAGCCTCGTCGGGCGATCGGGCACCGGCTGCTTCTCGGGGTTCTTCAGCTCGATGGTCATGCCAGTGTTGACCATATCCTCGTAAGTGCCGGGAATAAGGTTGTAGATGCCGTCCTTGTAGTCGTTGTCCTTCCACACGTAGCCGCCGATGGCGCGGTAGGCCGGAGCGATCTCGCCCACGTCGCCGGCCACCTCGGTCACTACCGGATGCGTCCACTGGTAGGTGGCCGCATCGGCGGTGTCCATGGCGTTGGATACCGGGATGTCGGCGAAGCTGGCCTGGATGCCATCAGTCTTGCCGTTGTTCACCTCGGCCAGGATGACCTGGCCGTCGTTGGCGCGCACCGAGCCGTCTGCCGCGTAGCGGTGCTGGATGGGCCAGCTCTGGTACAGGGCCTTGATGGCGCCATCGGTGATGTCGAGCTCATCGGCGTTGCCGGCCACGCCCGCCTTGGTGCCGGGCACGTCGGAGTCGACGGCGAGCCCTTTGGCGGTCGCGTCAGCGTCGGCGAAGCTTACGGGTTGATGCGGCGTGGTGATGTGCCAGGGGTCCCGCTCGCCCTTCACGTAGCCGCTCTTCAGGTAGTTCTTGGGGGCCGCCAGCTCCACGCGGTAGGCGGCAAGGAAGTACTCGTCGATGCCGCTGTTGGCGTCGAGCACCACCACGGCCGTGGGCAGGTTGTCGAAGACGTACTCGCCGTCGACCACGTCCACCAGCTTGTAGCCGGCGGCCTCCTTCGCGTCGGCCACGACCTTCTGGTCACCTCCGGCCGCATAGGTCTTCACGGCCACCACGCCCATCTTGTTGCGGGCATCGGCACGGTTCTCGCCGTTGCTCACAACCGGGATGCAGACGACCTTGCCCTGGTCGGTGATGTCGGTCGGATCCTTGACGATGGTGGCCTTGGTGGTCACCCAGTCGGAACCGAAGCCGATGTTCTGCACCCAGGCACCCACGGCAGACGCCTTGGCCGTATCGTCGGTGGACTTGGTGCCGTCAGCGGCGACCCATTCCACGAGACCAGCGTCATCGCCGGTCTTGATCTGGGCGAAGGCCGCGGCGCCCTTGGGCACGTAGTGCCACTGGGTGGCAAGCACCGTTTCGCCGACAAGCCCTTGCTCGTCATCGGCGCGGACGCCATCGGGAGCCGTGTTGTCGTCGGATTCGGTGTCGTCCCACACGATGCCGGTGATCTGGGAGGTAGGCGCCTTGAAGAGACCCGTGTTCACGTGCTCGCGCTTGAACACCTGGTTGGCCACGTCGTAGGCCACGCCTTCCATAGAGAAGGTGTAGGGGGTGTTGGCGGCCGGCGTGGAGGAGTTGGCGGTCACGATGAAGCCAGTCTTCTCGGCCAGGCCCTTGTCGTCCTGCTCCACAGGCTTGCCATCGGCGCCGGTGATGGCGCCGTTCTTGTCGGTAGCGGCGAACTGCGGGTAGCTCGTCACGATGGCCGTGTCGTAGCCGTCCACCATGGCCGAGCGGTGGATGTCGCGCTTGGCATCCGAGTCGGCGTTGGTGGCCCACACCGGCGAGGAGCTCTTGTCGCCGTTGTGGAACACCGTGAGCACGTGGCCCTCGGGCAGGTTCGGCTCGGGCAGGCGGTAGGACGCCATGGCCAGGGTGTCGTCGGTAGCCGCGGCATCGCCGGCCGCCACCGGGTTGTCGTTGGTGTCGAACTGCACGTAGGGCAGAAGCCCGGCGGTGTTGTCGTCGTTGAAGGCGAAGGCGCCATCGGCGTCGGTCTTCATGGTGTAGAAGCCGGTATGCCCGGTGACCACGGTGGCCGTGGTGCCGGAGGCCTCGTCGGTCACAGTCTCGGTGACCTTGTCGCCGAAGGCCGGGTTCTTGATCCAGGCGCCCACGACCGCGTTCGCGTCGTCGCGCACCAGCTCGATCTCGTAGTACTCCTCGCCGGTGAACGTCTTGGCGGGACGCAGCTCGGTGCCCTTGTTGTTCACAACGTTGGCAGCGGTGAAAGTCACCTTGCTGTAGGTGCGCTTCGCCTCGCCTTCGCCCTCGGTCACCTCGGCCACGGTACCCGTGCCCTCAAGGTAGAACCACTGGGCGAGCTCAACGTCCTGGCCCTTGCTAGGTAACAGAGGAGAAACTTCGGAAAAATTTTTTCGTCGAGGAGATTTCCGTGCAAAAAACCCGACCAACGGACTCAGCATTCGAATCCGTTGGTCGGGTGCTTCAACCTTGGCGCAAACGAAGCGATCCGCCCCTCTTTTCAATCGAGGGCGAGCGGTTTTACTTCATGAGCTTTTGGTGAGCGCCTCGCAGGCCGCGACTGCCGCCTGAAGGTCGGACTTGTGGCTCTCCCAGTACTCGTCAAGGGCCTGGCGCATAACCTCGGCTCGCGTGATCTTCATGACCGACGCCAAAAGGTCGGCGTGTTCTCTCTGCTCGGCCGTCATGGGCACCCGCACCTGAGCGGTCATACGTCCGCTCGTCCCCTCTCCGGCTTGGACCGGCGGCTCGGCCTCAACGCTTTTCTTGCGCGGCTTGCGCGTACGGGCAGCGGCCCTAGACGCGCCGGCGGCCCGGGAAGGCGCGTCCGCATCCTCCACCGCAGCAGCCGCCGCATCGGCGGTCTCAGTTGTCCCCGCCGCACCGGCGATTTCGGCCGTCCCCGCCGCACCGGCGACCTCGACCATCCCCGCCGTATCGGCGGCCTCGACCATCCCCGCCGCATCGGCGGCCTCGGCCGTCCCCGCCGCGTCAGATGCCGCTAGCACCGAGGCGATGCCGTAGGAGACCGATGGGATTGCCTCGCACCGAGGCTCTTCCGTATAGTCCTCGGCGAAAAAATCGGGCATCGCGGCGGCCTGGGTCACATCAAGGGAGGCGCTTCTCACCTCATGGGTTCGCGACCGTCTCGGCGCCGCCTTCGCGCCGTCCTTCTCGGACGATCTCGCCGAGCTGCCCGAAGGGGAGATCCCCCTCTCGGGCGCCGCCAGATCCTCCTGGGCGGCGCCGATGTAGGCGGCTGCCGCGCGCGCCGCATCCATCTGGGCGCGCAGATCCTTCTTAGCCATTGATGTCCTCCAGCAGCTCCTCGATGAAGAACCGGTAGTCGTAGGCCACCTTCGCCGAGGGGGCGTACGCGAAAAGTGACTGTTTCACCGCTTGGGACTCCTTGATGACGGTGGCCTCGCGAATCCAGGCGCGGAACACCTTGGTATCGAGTTCGGCCGCCATCGCCTCGGCGTCCTCACGGATGATCTTCGATATGGGCGTGCGCGGGTTGTAGCGCATCAGCAGGATGCCGGCTATCTTGAGATCGGGATTGGTGTACTCGCGGATGGCCTGGATGGTGGCCGCCAAATCGGTGACGCCGTCCAGGGAATAGGCATCGGCCTGAGCGGGTATGACTACCCAGGAGGCCGCCGTGAGCGCGTTCACCGTGAGCGTGTCGAGCGCCGGCGGCGTGTCGAGGATCGCGAAGTCATAGCGATCGGAGACGGCCTCCAGCGCCTTGCGCAAGCGGTAGTCCTTCCCCACCGAGGGCATGAGGTCGTCGGCCTTCCCGTTCAGGCGGCTGGCCGGCACGGCATCGTAGCCATCGATGGTCTGCGCCGCAGCGGCCACGCCCGCCTCGCCCGTGAGCACGTCAAGCGACGACAGAACGCCGCCTGTCTGAGCCTTCAGCGTGGTGGAGAGGTTCATCTGGGGGTCGAGGTCGATATAGAGCACCCGCGCCCCGTCTTCGACCAGCTTCGCCCCGATGGCCAAGTTGGTCGTCGCCTTCGCAACGCCGCCCTTTTGAGAGGCGGCCGCCAGTGTGATCATAGCCTTCCCTTACTGCCGCGACGAGGCCTCGCCCCACTGCGCCGTTCTCTATGGGACGTACTATTACATATAATGTTATGTTGTCTATAGGGTTCTAGAGTTCAAGGGGCTTCCAAATCCCATCTTCGGTAATGATGGCCGTGACGAGGGCGTAGGGCGTCACATCGAAAGCCGGGTTGCGCACCGTAACGCCGAAGAGGGGTTCGGCGAGCACCTCGGACGAATCGCGCTCCTCAATGGAGATGTCGTCGCCTGTCTTCGTTATGCAATCGATGGTGCTTCTTGGGGCAGCCACATAAATCGGAATTTGGAAATGACGAGCCATGATCGCCAGCCCCAAGGTGCCCACCTTGTTGGCCGTATCCCCGTTGGCGGCGATGCGGTCGGCCCCGACGATCACGGCATCCACCTTCCCCTCGGCCATAAGCGACGCCGCCATATCGTCGCACTGCAGCGTCACCGGCACCCCAGCGCGCGCCAACTCCCACGCCGTCAGGCGCGCCCCCTGGTTCACCGGGCGCGTCTCGTCGGCATAGACGCGGTTGATAAGCCCTTCTTGCGCAGCCGCATAAACAACGCCGAGCGCCGTGCCGTAGAAAGCCGTCGCCAAGCTGCCCGCGTTGCAGTGCGTGAGGATGTTGAGACCCTGCCGCCGAACAGGTGCGGCCACGCGCGAAGAGCCGTCGATGCCATGGGAGGCCTCCGGGGCGTCTCCCCTCCCGTCCCGTTTATCCGCAATCTCGCGCAGCAGCATGGCCCCATGGGCGCCGATACGGCGGTTCACCGCCTCGTCCTCGGCAATGAGGGCCCCTGCGAGCCCGTAGAGCGCCTCGGCCGCCTCTGCGGCCGTCTTGCCGGCGCTGCGGGCCTCCTGGGCCGCCTCCACGGCCCTGCGCACGCCCCAGGACAAGTTGACCGCCGTCGGCCGCGCCCCGGTGATCACGCGGGCAGCCTCTTCCAAGCGACGGTCGAAATCGGCACGAGCGCCCTCCCTCCCGAAACCGCCACCTGCCTCCGGATCGCCTTGCCTCACGAGGTTGGCGGCGCTCTCGTCCGCCGCGCACTCGAAGGCGGCCAGCATCACCGCCGCCGCCCCCGCCACGCCGATAGCCGGCGCGCCGCGAACGGCCAGCGTCTTCACGGCATCCACGACCTCGCGCCAGTCCGCGGTGCGCACAAGAGCCAGATCATCTGGCAGAAGCCGCTGGTCCACGAACCCCACCACGGGCCCTCCCTCGCTCTTCTCAACCCAGATCGTCCGCGGCAGGTTCCCCAAATCAAGATTCATGTCATATCTTTCATATTAGCACTTTCGTGCATGATACTATTGTGCTATATTAATCGTGGCAGGTGGTGTGGTCGCCTCTTCTTCGGAAGGAGCTACCATGGTTTCTTTGCAAGAGCTATTCGCGTTCTGCTTAATAGTAATTGAGCTCATACGCTTGACGGTAGACCTTTTGAGTCGAAGAAAAGAGTAGAAGAGCCGTCCCACCAGCAGCGGAACGGCCCCTCTTCACGTAATGTGACAATGAGAGGCGGCCGTCCTACCCAAGGTGTCCACCTGCCATTTCAGTTGCGATTATAGCGCCCTCGTTCGCGCTGTCAAGCAAAAGAGGACCGCCCCGTCGTGCGGAGCGGCCCTCGGGACTCAAGCTTGTTCAGCAGACGCCTAGCGCTGCTTGATGGCTGCCTGGGCGGCGGCCAGACGGGCCACCGGCACGCGATAGGGCGAGCAGCTCACGTAGTCCAGACCGATGCGGTTGAACGTGTGGATGCTCTCCGGGTCGCCGCCGTGCTCGCCGCAGACGCCGCAGACGAGATCGGGGTTGCCCTCATGCCCCAGCGCCACACCCATTTCCACGAGCTTCGCCACACCGGCGTCAATCGTGGCGAAGGGGTTGTACGGCAGCAGGTGCTCGTTGAGGTACTGCGGGACGAACTCGCCCTCCACGTCGTCGCGGCTGAAGCCGAAGGTGGTCTGGGTGAGGTCGTTGGTGCCGAAGGAGAAGAAGTCGGCCTCGGTGGCGATCTCGTTGGCGGTGACGGCCGCGCGCGGCAGCTCGATCATCGTGCCAACGGGGATATCCAGCTCGACGCCCTCCGCAGCGGACACGTCAGCGATGACGGCCTCGGCCACGCCGCGCAGCTTCGCGAGCTCGGGCAGCACGGACACGAGCGGGATCATGATCTCGGGCTTCGGCGAGAAGCCTTCCTTCTGTAGACGAGCGCAGGCCGTGGCGATGGCGCGCACCTGCATCTCGGGGAGGATGGGGTACACGATGCCCAGACGGCAGCCGCGCATGCCGAGCATCGGGTTCTGCTCCGCGAAGCCGTCGATCTTCTCGAGCAGGTCGCGCTTCTCGGCGATGGCGTCGGGGGCGGCGCCGGTCGCCTCCATCTTGGCGATCTCAACAGCCAGCTCGCGCGGGCTCTCCAAAAACTCGTGCAGCGGCGGGTCGAGCAGGCGCACGATCACCGGCAGGCCGTCCATGGCCTTGAACATGCCGTAGAAGTCGCCCACCTGAGCCTCGAACAGATCGGCGACGGCCTTCTCGCGGATGAGCTCGTCGTCGTTCAGAATGAAGGTCTGGATGATCTGCTTGCGATCGCCCAGGAACATGTGCTCGGTGCGGCAAAGGCCGATGCCCTCGGCGCCGAAGTCGCGGGAGAGCTGGGCGTCCTCGGGGTTGTCGGCGTTGGCGCGCACGCCCAGGGTGCGAACCTCGTCGGCCCACTCCAGGATGGTGTCCAAGTCGCCGGTGAGCTCGGGCATGACCAGATCCACCGCGCCCAAGACCACGATGCCCGTGGTGCCGTCAATGGAGATCATGTCGCCCTCGCGGATGACCAGATCAGTGCCGGCGATGGCGGCCTCCTTCTTGGCCGCGTCGATCTTCAGCGCTTCCACGCCGCACACGCACGGCGCACCCATGCCGCGGGCGATGACGGCTGCATGGCTGGTCTTGCCGCCATGGGAGGTGAGGATGCCCTCGGCGGCGATCATGCCGGCGAGGTCGTCGGGGTTGGTCTCCCAGCGCACGAGCACGCACTTACGGCCGGCCTCGGCGGCGGCCACGGCGTCGGCGGCGGAGAAGACGGCCTCGCCCACCGCGGCGCCCGGGGAGGCGTTCAGGCCGCGGGCCACCACGTCGTAGGTGGCGTTCTTGTCGAACTGCGGGTGCAGCAGCTGGTCGAGCTGGTCGGGGGCCACGCGCATGATGGCCTCTTCCTTGGTGATGAGGCCTTCCTTCTCCATCTCGATGGCGATGCGCAGGGCGGCCGCTGCGGTGCGCTTGCCGGCGCGCGTCTGCAGCATCCACAGCTTGCCCTGCTCGATGGTGAACTCGATGTCGCACATATCGCGGAAGTGGTTCTCCAGCACGTCGAAGATCTCCTCGAGCTGGGCGCCGGCCTCTTCCAAGCCCTCGACGGTCTTCAGATCGGCGATGGGGCTCGTGTTGCGGATGCCGGCCACGACGTCCTCGCCCTGGGCGTTCACCAGGTAGTCGCCGTAGAACTCGCGCTCGCCGTTGGCGGGGTTGCGGGTGAAGGCCACGCCCGTGGCGGATGTGTCGCCCTTGTTGCCGAACACCATGGACTGCACGTTGACGGCGGTGCCCAGATCGTCGGCGATCTTCTCCTTCTGGCGGTAGAGGACCGCGCGCGGGTTGTTCCAAGAACCGAAGACGGCCTCGATGGCCAGCTGCAGCTGCACCATGGGATCCTGCGGGAAGGCAACGGCGCCATCGACGACGAGCGACGGGTAGGCCTCGCCGTCGACGTTCTCGGCGAAGATGGCCTTGAACTCGTCGACGAGCTCCTGCAGATCCTCGGCGGTCAGATCGGTGTCGGAGGCGACGCCGCGGTCGTTCTTCATGGCGACGATGGCGTTCTCGAACAGATCGCCGTCGAGGCCCATCACGACGTTGGAGAACATCTGGATGAAGCGGCGATAGGAGTCCCAAGCGAAGCGCGGGTTGTCGGTCTGCTTGATGAGGCCGTTGATGGACTCGTCGTTAAGGCCGAGGTTCAGCACGGTGTCCATCATGCCGGGCATGGAGAAGGGGGCGCCGGAGCGAACGGACACGAGCAGCGGATCCTCGGCGTCACCGAGGCGCTTGCCCATGCGCTCCTCCAGGTCGGCGCGGTACTCGGCGATGGTGTCGAGCGCGCCTTCCGGCCAAACGTTGCCGGCGTTGGCGTACTCCATGCAGGTTTGGCACGTGATGGTGAATCCGGGAGGCACCGGCAGCCCGATGTTGGCCATCTCGGCGAGGTTCGCGCCCTTGCCGCCGAGCACCCATTTCATCTCGGTGTTGCCCTCGGTCACATTGTTCCCGTTGGCGTCCTTGCCGAAGGCGTAGACGCGCTTCACTGCTTCTGTCACCTTACTTCTCCTTAAAGCTTAAGCGACGCCCCTTATGCGCGCCGCGATTGCCTTTCCCGCGCTTTTGCGCGCGCCCCGCCGGCCCCCTCGCCGCCGCCCCTTTCGGGTGCGATGAGCGCGAGGAGCGACGTGCGCGCGAATGGACGCGGTTGCCTTTCCCGCCATGCCAGCCGAGCCGGACAAGGCGCCCCGCTCCGTTTCGAGCTTAGCCGCAGGCACATCGCGGGCATCCCGAACATCGCGGGCATCCCCGAACGTCGCGGGCATCCCCGAATCGCGGGCATCCCTGTTGCCTGAGCACCGAAACGAAACAAGTTGGCTTCAATTATAAGGGATAATCTCGCCTATTTCGCGATTCCCCTCCCCCATCAGGCCGCAGTACCCCAAAATCTCACAAGCGGTCGTTTGCAACCCCAACTCTCCCCGCTCATCTGCCGATGGTGCATCATTCGCCCGAGACGATAGCGCTCAAGAAACGCAGCAGGAAAAACACTCTGGAGAACGAGCACAGCGGCACACGACAGTCTGGACAGTCTAGGAAATAGACACAGTGGCATACAGCCGCATTTCGATGCAAGCCCTCCACGGCCAGAAAATCGGCGTTAACTGCATCACGGGCCAAAAAAGTGGCACTGACTGCATTTTGGCAAGCCATCTTCGTGGGTTTTGGCCAAAAAGCATTCCTCAGCTGCAAAAGCGACGCGCAAATCGCATCTCCGTCCTCTACCACAAGCCCGTGACCTGGCCTTTTGATAACCCTTCTTTTCCCAGCTGAAGACAGTGGTCAATTTTCCCGTCTTAACTGCCAGTTCGCAATGCTTTTTTGTCCAGAAAGTGCCCGAGCAACGCTAGCGATCAGAACCCGTGGCTGGGCACCCCCGCTAAAACACCTCTGCGTTCAGCGCGCTTGACCGACAGCAAGACCGCTGCGCCGCAACCCACCCCTCGTCGAGATAATCGTCCATGGACCATCTCAGCTGATAGAGTCGTTTTTGCCTTAATGCAAAGTTCTTGCAGCGCAAGCGTAATCGCGTGCCTCGTCTTGCGTGCGCCTCCTGGGCGACGTGGCGCATAGCCGAAGCGCTGGCCAACTGCGAAGTTGTAACGGTGATTACCTTCAGGCCGTCACTTTCCAGCGCCATGCGCTTTGTCGCGTCAAGCGTCGCCTGGCGCGCCGTAAGATGCTCGGCATTCGAATCGAATTCAATGTCGAGCTTGCAGTCCGGCAAATACAGGTCTGGAACCAAGCTCTCCCGTCCAGCAAGCGCTTTTGCCCGCTTTGAAGGCTTAATGCGCTTGTTCATCACCGACCCGCTCAATCCGAAACCGCCCAACCGCGCTGGGAGTCCGAGCACAAGCCGCATGAACACTTCAGGCGGCGATGCTGCCTCAGCGCAGACAAACCGCAGAGCCTCCCGCACGCGTGTAAGGCCATCGTGACCTGGGCAACGCTCGAGATAGGCGCCGATGCGTCGAGGGCTCGTCAACGGGGTCCGCCCCATAAGCCCCGACGGCACCGAGGGATCGAGGCCGAAAGTCGCGCACAGAAAGCATCCCGCTTGAATCAACGGGAGAAGATCGAGGCTCTGGGCCAGCTGAAGAAAGCATAATTCGGGACACGGAACAATAACGCCATGATCGATGCGCAAAAAGGATCCCGATCGATAGGGATACGACGAACCATGCAGATGCACATCATCGAGGGAGCAGCGCTCCCACTTAGGAACCAAGCAATGCACGGGGCGCGTAAGGTAAGGCATTCGCTCACGCACATAGTCCAGGGTAGCCTGCGTAGGGTAGCAGGATTTATCAAGGACGCTGGGGGGCGCCACCGCAGAAGGCGCATCGCCCGCAACGAGATAGTAGGCGAATGCCGACTCGCCGTAGAGAGCAACGCGCATGAACCTCCCCTTCCCATCGTTTGAACAACCGCCTCTCGCTTCGTTTCGCCTCCGCAGCGCGCAGCTTGAGCGATCCGACGCAACGGGCGAGAGGAAAGTGTTCCGCGTACTCTATGCCAGAAGCAGGCAATTGACTAGGGGTGCATTTTGCCGTCATCCCCGGCGCCAGTCGGGACTCCATCGGGAATGAAACGAGACATTGCGTTGAAGTTTTCAAAGCACGAGGTCACATGAGGGGAGTTATCAACAACCACGCAAGCCGATCGTCGTGCCGTTCCCAAAACGCAAAATACTTCAGGAACAAATTTCTCGTTGCTCTTCTTCGGCGAGCACTCACTGCACAAGATCCGCACATTCACGGCATTCCACGCAATTGCTCTGAAAGATATCTGGATCCGCAGCGGGGTGCGCTCGACGAAGCTTGCGGCGCGGCGCGAGCAGCAAGGCGCGCAGGGCTCGACGAGACACAAGAGGAGCGCGCCCGGCAATATATGCAGCAGAGCGCGACCGACAAATCAGGATCCTCTGGTGCGCCTCATGAATTCTTTTGGCCAAAAATGCCACGCTAGCTGGCAGCTATCGCCCTTATTTTGCCCACTACCTTGTTTTTTCGAAAAGAGCTCTATAGCAGATTGGAGTTTTCCCTGTTCAGGAGCGCGCAATTAGTACTCCGATTGAGCCCAGCGTGAAGCTGATGCAGCCAGCGGCTCCTTTTTGGCCAGAACCTGCCCCCAAGCCTCCGCAAAAGCAGTTTCCGCCACTTTTTTGACCAGCATTGGGAACAAAGTCGAGCAGCCGGCCGGGGGCGGAACCGCTGCAGCTAGTCGATGATGTCGGTGTTGGAGGGGTGGCTGCGCTCGTAGTAGCGCAGGATCTCCTGGGCCGTCTCCTCCACGGCGCGGCCCTCAGTGTGCACGACGATGCAGCCCAAACGGCGCATGAGGGCGCGGCTGGCCTCCAAGTCGCGGTAGATGTACTCCGGATCGGCGTAGTTTTTCGCGAGCATGGCGAACTGGCCGCCGCCGGCCTTGCCCGCCGCCTTCTTGATGCGCTTGCGCCGAATATCGAGCAGCACCTCCGGCGTGATCATGAGACCGAAGAGGCGCGTGCGGTCCACATCGAAGATCTGCGACGGCGGCTCGGTGGTAGGATCCAGGGGCACGTTGGCGACGCGCAGCCCCTGCTGAGCCAGGTAGATGGAAAGCGGCGTCTTCGAGGAGCGGGACACACCCAAAAGCACGATGTCGGCCTTCGTGAGATCCTCGGGGTTCTGCCCGTCGTCATGAGCGATAGTGAACTCCAAGGCGCCAATGCGCTTGAAGTAGTTGTGGTCGACCACGCGCAGCATGCCGGGCTTGCCCACTGGCTCCATGCCGCTCATCTCCGAGACGGCGGCAACGGCGGAGGTGAGCACGTCGACGGCCACGATGTTGGGATGCTCGGCCAGAAAGACCTGCAAGGGCTCGCGGATCTCGGCGTTCACGAGGGTGTACATGACGAGCATGCGATCGTCGCCGAGCACCTCGGCGTGGTGACGCGCGTGGCCGAGGAGGTAGCCGCGCACCTCCTCGAAGCTTCTCACTTTCGAGAATATCTCCAGGTGGGGATTGGTGACGCCGAACTGGGCGGCGGCGGCCCGCGCCACCACCTGGGCCGTCTCGCCGATGGAATCGGAGATGATGTGGATGGTGGGCACGCGAGCCGCGCGCTCAGCCGGCGTCTTGTTGTGCATTACTTTTTCGCCATCTGGGAGAAGTCGGCGACATGGGCGAACACGTTGGCGAAGCGGTTCAGAAGCTTCAGGCGGTTCGCGCGCACGTCCAGATCCTCGTCCATGACCATCGTGGTGTCGAAGAACTCGTCCACCGGCGCGCGCAGGGCCGCCAGGGCAACGAGGGCGTCGGCGTAACGGTCGTCGGCGAGAGCGGCGGCCACATTGCCCTCGGCAGTGGCCACGGCCTCGGCGAGCGCCGTTTCCACCGCGGTGAGCTCGGCCTTCTTGTAGCCGGTGCCCAGACCGATCTCGCGCAGGTTGTTCGCGCGGGCAAAGGCGGTGGCCAAGTCGTCGAAGACCTGCGGATTCTCGGTGCGGGCGGCCTCCAGAGCCCGAGCGCGGCGGGCAAGCACGATCGGCTCCTCGATGCCGCAGGCGAGCACGGCGTCGATGGTGTCGGCCTTCACGCCGGCATCGCGCAGGGCCACCTTCTCGCGGGTGATGAAGAAGTCGATGATCTCGCGGCGCACCTCGGCGTTGTCGAACTGAAGCCCGGCCTCGCGGTAGATGATGAGCGAGCCGTCGATGGTCTCCACCAGGCTGATCGGCAGGCCCGTCTCCTCCAGGATGGCCAGCACGCCCAGGGCGGCGCGGCGCAGGGCGAAGGGATCGGAGGAGCCGGTGGGCGCCTGGCCCACGGCGAACAGGCCGCAGATGGTGTCGATCTTGTCGGAGAGCGCCACCACTTGTCCGACGATGTCGGCGGGGATGGCGTCGCCGGAAAAGCGCGGGCGGTAGTGCTCGGCGATGGCGCGGGCCACGCGAGGCGCCTCGCCGGCGGCGGTGGCGTAGTAGCTGCCCATGATGCCCTGGACGCTCGTGAACTCGATGACGGCGCTCGTCACCAGGTCGGCCTTGGCCAGGTAGGCCGATCGCGCGATGTCGCGCATCTCGGCGGCCTCGATGCCGGCGGCCGACGTGATGCGGGCCGACAGCTTCACCACGCGGGCGGTCTTGTCGCGCATGGTGCCCAGCGCCTCCTGGAAGACCACTTCATCGAGGCGATCGACGTAGGCATCCAGCGGCAGCTTCAAGTCCTCGTCGTAGAAGAACTTCGCGTCGTAGAGGCGGGCGGCCACCACGCGCTCGTTGCCGTCGACGATGGTGTCCTCGTGGGCCGGGTCGCCGTTGGAGACGATGATGAACTTGTTGGTGAGCTTGCCATCGGCGTCGTACAGCGGGAAGTAGCGCTGGTGCATGAGCATGGCGTCGACGATGATCTCCTCGGGAACCTTCAGGAACTCCTCGTCGAAGGTGCCCACCATGGGGGTGGGATACTCGGAGAGGTTGATGACCTCGGTGAGCGTCTTGGCCGGCAAATCGGCGGTGAAGCCGGTGGCCGCCTCGATGGCCGCCACGCCCTTGCGGATGACCGCCTCGCGGGCCTCTTGGGTGGGCACGACGAAGGCGCCCTCCACCACGGACACGAGGTCGTCGGCCGAGGCCACGGTGTGCGGGCCGGGGGCCAGGAAGCGATGGCCGCGCGTCTCGCGATCGGCAACGAGCCCCGCGTACTCCACGGGAATCACCGTGTTACCCAGAAGCGCCACCAGCCAGCGCACCGGGCGCGAGAACATCTCGGTCGTGGTGCCCCAGCGGCAGGACTTCGGCCAGGAGATGCCGTCGATGACGCCGCGCAGCACCTCGGGCAGCAGGGCCGCCACATCCTGGGAGGGAACCTGGCGCACGGCGTAGACGTACTCGGTGCCGTTCTCGTCGCGGCGCTCGAGCGCGTCCACGTCGAGCCCCTTGCCGCGGGCGAAGCCGATGGCGGCCTTGGTGGGGTTGCCCGCCTCGTCGAAGGCGATCTTGGCGGCGGGC
This sequence comes from Adlercreutzia sp. CNCM I-6215, assembly GCF_977072315.1. Taxonomy (NCBI): domain Bacteria; kingdom Bacillati; phylum Actinomycetota; class Coriobacteriia; order Eggerthellales; family Eggerthellaceae; genus Adlercreutzia; species Adlercreutzia sp. CNCM I-6215. Next base: position 136,291 of record NZ_CDRVMA010000002.1, read on the forward strand.
CCGCGGAAGACCTCTTCCAAAGCCTCGGTTCGGGCGGCCACGTCGGTCACGATGGCGATGAGGCGGCGCGGGCTCGTGTAGATGGCCACCTCTCCATGGGGGATGCGCACGGCATCCAGAGCCGCGGGCACGAGCTCGGCCAGCTGCTCGGTGGCGCGCTTCAAATCGAAGGCGGGGATCTCCTCGGTGCCGATCTCGAAGGCGAGGGTTGCGGTATCGGACATCTTCTAGGCCTCCTTCTCGGACGGATCGGACGACTCGGACGGGGCGGAGACGGCGTCCTCGGCGATGGTCACGAACTCGAAGGCGCGCTCGGAGCGATCGCCCGCAGCGGCCGCGGCGCCGGGGCACCCGCCGCCAGAGGCGGGCTCGGGGCACGCCGGCACGACGTCGGCGGCTTCCTCGACAGCCGGCTTCGCCAGCGGGTCGGGCACGTCGGCGAGCAGGGCGTCCAAATCGGAGGTGTCCACGTCCATTCCCACGACGTTCTTCATGTAGGACGCGCAGCAAGCTTTGGCGAGCGTGCGCACGCGCAGGATGTAGGCCATGCGCTCGGTGGCGGAGATGACGCCGCGGGCATCGAGCAGGTTGAAGGCGTGGCAGCACTTCAGCACCGAGTCGTAGGCCGGCAGCGGGAGCGACGCCTTCAGGGTGCGCAGGCACTCCACCTCGCGATCGGCGAACTCCTGGAAGAGGAACTCGGTGTCGGCCACCTCGAAGTTGAACGCGGAGTACTCGCGCTCGTTCTCCAGGTACACGTCGCCGTAGGTGAACACCACGCCGTCGTCGCCGCGGGCCCACACGATGTCGTACATGTTGTCGACGCCCTGGACGAACATGGTGAGGCGCTCCAGGCCGTAGGCGATCTCCACGGGCACCGGGTCGCACTCGAAGCCGCCCACCTGCTGGAAGTAGGTGAACTGGGTCACTTCCATGCCGTCGATCCAGATCTCCCAGCCCAGGCCCCAGGCGCCCAGCGTCGGGCTCTCCCAGTCGTCTTCCACGAAGCGCACGTCGTGGGCCGAGATATCGATGCCGATGGCCTCAAGAGAGCCCAGATACAGATCCTGGATGTTGTCCGGCGAGGGCTTGATGAGCACCTGGAACTGGTAGTAGAACTGCCCGCGGTTGGGGTTCTCGCCGTAGCGGCCGTCGGTGGGACGGCGGCAGCCCTGCACGTAGCAGGTGCGCCAGGTGTCGGGCCCCAGCGAGCGCAGCGTGGTGGCCGGGGCGTTCGTGCCGGCGCCCACCTCGTTGTCGTAGGGCTGCAGCACCACGCAACCGGTGCTCGCCCAGTAGCGCTGCAGGTTCATGATGACGTCTTGGAAGGTGGGGGGCGTCGCCTTCCCGACCTTCTCGGCAGTGTCTGGTGCCATGGGTCTCCTTTGCTCGAATTACAGCGGGCCGACGTCGGTCAGCGGCCAGTAGATGAATATCGCCTTTCCCGTGACGCTCGACTCCTTGATGGCGCCGAAGTAACGGGAATCCTGGGAATTGGTGCGGTTGTCCCCCATGACCCACAGGCCGCCTTCGGGCACCGTGTAGGGGTAGTCGATGGTAAGCCCGTAGTAGGGCGTCAGCGGGTAGGACGGCTCGCCGCGGGTGTAGGGCTCGTCCTGCAGCACGCCATCTACATAGACGCGGCCGTCGCGCAGATCGACGGTCTGGCCGCCCACAGCGATGACGCGCTTGATGAGGATGCGGCCGCCCTGCTCCGGATCGGGGTCTTGGAAGGTGACGATGTCGCCGGGCGCCGGGTCGCTGCCGTAGTAGGTGATCTTCTCGGAGAAGACCATGTCGCCGGGCATGATGGTCTCCTCCATGGAGCCGGAGGGGATTTCGTAGGCTTGGAAGACGAAGGTGCGCAGCCCCCAGGAGAGCAGCACCACGAGAACCACGAGCACGAGCACGGAGAGCACCGTGCGCAGAAAGCTCGAGGCGCGCGAGGGACGGGGCTGGGGCTGCGGCTGGTAGCCGTAAGGGTCGGTCCCATAGCCGTTGTCGTACATCTTCGCGATGCCCCTTCCACGTTTGCTCTCACAATTGTCGGAAACGCTATGATACCCCTTCGGCCGCGCCCGTCGGCGCTGGTTCCAACAACTTCAAAAATTTCTGGTCAGCGGGGGTAAGGCGGCCCGCGGCCTCGGCGGCGGCGATGAGGTCGGGGCGGGCGGCGGCCGTGCGGGCGAGGGACTGCTCGCGGCGCCAACGCGCGATGGCGGCGTGGTTGCCGCTCGTGAGCACCTCGGGGACCCTCATGCCGCGAAAGTCGGCGGGGCGTGTGTACTGGGGATATTCCAGAAGGCCGCTGGTGAAGGACTCGTCCACGGGGCCTTCGGCCGCCCCTAGCACGCCGGGCAGCTTGCGCACCGCGGCATCGATGACCACCATGGAGGCCAGCTCGCCGGAGGTGAGCACGTAGTCCCCCAGCGAGATAACGTGGTCGGCCAGGGTGTAGACGCGCTCGTCGATGCCCTCGTAGTGGCCGCAGATGAACAGCAGGTGGTCGGCGGCGGCGAGCTTATCGGCGTAGGCGTCGTCGAAGGGGCGGCCCTGGGGGGCTAGGAAGACGATTTGAGGGGCTGCGGAAGAACGTTGTTGCGACTCCCCCTGGGGCGGAGCTGCAGCAAGTTTCGCTTCCACGAACTCTTTTCCCAGAATGGCTTCTACCGCCTCGAAGATGGGGTCGCACTTCATGACGAGGCCGGCGCCGCCGCCGTAGGGGTCGTCGTCGGTGGTGCGGTGGCGGTCGTGAGTCCAGTCGCGCAGGTCGTGGGCGCGAAATTCCAAGATGCCCTTCTCCTGGGCGCGCTTCATCATGGACTCGCCCATGACCGAGTCGTACATATGCGGGAACGTGGAGAGGGTTTCGATGAGCATAGGATCCCCTGTCGATGGGTGGCGCGGACGGGCGGAAAGAAGACGACGCGCGGGGCGTCCTACAGATCGAGCAGGCCGGCGGGCAGGGACACATCGATGCGGCGGTCGTCCTCGTCCACATCGACGATGAACTCGTCCACCAGCGGGATGAGCGCCTCTCCCCCCTCGGCGCGGCGCACCGTGAGCAAAGGCTGGGTCGCGCGCTCGGCGACTTCCACGACCTCGCCCACGTATCCCGCGCGCTCGTCGTGCACCGACCAGCCCTCCCAGGCGGGCAGCGCCTCGGCCTCTTCCAACACCGAGGCGTCGATGTCCTCCTCGCGAGCCAGAAGCTCGCAGCCGGCAAGAAGCTCCGCACTGCTCAGATCGGACACCTCGTCGAAGAAAACGAGCGCCTCGTTCTCGGCCCGTTCCGTCACCTCACTCACGGTGAGCGTGCGGGGCGCGTCCAGCTGAGGCGGCACGACGGCCAGCGTGAGACCGGGGTGCAGCACAAAGGGAAGGCCCGACGCACCTCGTGCGACGAGCCCTCCGTTCAAATTCTTCGGTTTCGCCAGATAGGCGATGGACATCCAGCCGCGCATTTAGTCGATGAGCTCCACATCGACCAGCTTGCCCGACTTCGACGCGGCGGCGCGGGCCAGGGTGCGGATGGACTTGATGACCCGGCCCTGACGGCCGATGACCTTGCCGGCATCGTCGGCGGCCACGCGGATCTCCACCATGATGTTGCCGTCCTCGGTCTCGGCGGCCGTGATGTCCAGGGCATCGGGCTCGTCGATGAGCGGACGGACGATGGCGTCGGTAAGGCCGGCGAGGTCTTCCGTGAGATCGGCCATGGTGCTAGGCGTTCTCGCGGGCGATCGTCAGCAGCTTCGCGACGCGATCGGTGGGCTGGGCGCCGTCGGCGATCCAGCGGTCGACCTTCTCCATGTCGAACTGGATCAGGTGCGGATGGGTGCAGGGGTTGTAGCGGCCCACTTCCTCGATGAAGCGGCCGTCGCGCGGAGAGCGGGAATCGGCGACGACGATGCGGTAGTACGGGCGCTTCTTGGCGCCGTGGCGAGCGAGGCGAATCTTGACTGCCATGAAATGGAACTCCTTCTTGTACTTTCATTCTCTATACGCAAGCACTGCTCGCACAGTGCGGCGAAAACAGCAATTGCTTATATTACGGCTTGAGCGCAGGAAAGGCAAGCGCCCATCCACGAACTATCCACGGACGGCACCCGGAACGGCTGGCAACTCCACCACGCGGGTGGCGAGGCGGAAGGCCAGGGCCGGGGAATGGGAGACGAAGATGAGGCCCATGGCGCGCGCCTCGGCCTCGGCGACGAGCGCCCGCCAGATCTGCGCCTGGGTCACGGCGTCCAGCATGGTGGAGACCTCGTCGGCGATGAGATAGCTCGGGTGCGCGCCGAGGGCCCGGGCGATGCAGAAGCGCTGCATCTCGCCGCCGGACAGCTCATGGGGATAGCGCGAAAGCCATGCGTCGCGGATACCCAAAAGCTCCCGCAGACGGCCCAGCTCCTCCTCACTTGCGCCGCATTCGGCGAGACTCGCCGCCATGCGCATGCGCGGATCCAACGTCAGCTCCGGATGCTGCCCGATGAGCTGCACCGGGCACGGGCCACGCCTCGGCAGCGGGGAGCCATCGACGAGCACCTCGCCCGTCCGGGGCGCCAGATAGCCCGCCAGCACGCGGCAGAGCGTCGTCTTACCGGTGCCGGAAGGCGCGGCCAGCTGCACGCGCTCGCCGGAGGCAACGGCGAGGGAGACGTCATCGAGAACGGGACGACCGTCGAAGGCGACGGAGAGGTGCCGGCCTTCTAACATAGCGGACCTCCTTCGGTGGGCACGACAAATCCGTGCTCGGGCAGGGCGTGCCAGAGCTGACGGGTGAAGGGGTGGCCCAGGGTATCGGGCGAGGCGAAGGCGGCGACCGAGGTCTCCTCCACCACCGTGCCGTCGCGGAAGACGGCGACGCGATCGGCCACGGTGAGCGCCAGCTCGATGTCGTGGGTGATGAGCATGACGCCGCCGCCGGCGTCGGCAAAGGCGCGGAAATCCGCAAGCGCCGCCTGGGCCAGCGACAGATCGAGGCCGGGCGTGGGCTCGTCGGCGATGATGAGCTTTGGCGCGTCCATGAGCGCGCAACACAGAAGCACGCGTCGGGCCATGCCGCCGGAGAGCTCGTGGGGGTACAGGCGCGCGACCTCCTCGGCAAGGCCGTAGCGGGCGAACAACTCGGCGCGCCGGGCGCGGCGGCGGGCGGCATCGGCGCGCCGGGCCGCACCGCGTCCCCGCGGCATGCCTTCCACTTGGCGCCCCACCCGCATGAGCGGATCGAGGCTTGCCACCGATTGGGGCACAAGGGCAATGCCGCGCCCGCGCTCGGCGGCCAGGGCCGCCGCGTCCATGGGACGGCCGTCGAACCAGATGCGCCCGCGCACGAGCGCGTTGGACTCGAACAGGCCCAGCACCGCGTCGGCCAGAAGCGTCTTGCCCGAGCCCGAGGCGCCCACCACGGCGACGATCTCCCCCTCGTGCACGGAAAGGCTCAGGGAGCGGATGACCTCCACCTCCCGCTGGGGCGCGTCCAAATAGCGCCCCAGCCGTCCCCGATCTGCGCGCGAATCCCCTTGCGCCCTCGTCGCCGCCGCTTCTTCATCGTACATGAGAAACGACACGGAGAGATCCTCCACCGTCAGCAGGTGATGGCCGTGTCCGTGGCGCGACGTGGCCGCGTGGGAGTGGTGATGATGCACCGGCTGAGCACCGTGATCGACGGCCTCGTGGGCGACGGCAGGCTTCTCTTCCATACTCCCCTCCTATTCCTGGGCGTAGGCCGGATCGACGAGCTTGCGCAGGCTCGTTCCCACCACATCGAACAGCATGACGCAGACGACAAGCGCCAGCCCCGGGAACACCGCGAGCCACCACAGCCCCGCCGACAGGTAGCCCATGGCCTCGGAGAGGATGATGCCGATGGCCGGCATCTCCGGCGGCAGCCCGAAGCCGAGGAAGGTGATGGCCGCCTCGTGAAGGATGGCGTGGGGAAACAGCAGCACGAGCCCCACGACGAACTGCGGCAGGACATAGGGCACCATGTGCCGTGCGGCGATGGCGAGCCGGCCCGCACCGAGACGGGCGGCGGCCGCGACGAAATCGGAGGATGCGCACTGGAGTATTTCCGCGCGCAGGATGCGGGCGAGGCTCGGCCAGTGCGTGAGGGCCACGCCGATGGTGACGCCCCAGAACCCCTTGCCCAAAGCGTAGGAGATGAGGATGAGCAGCACGATGTGGGGAATGCCCATCATGAGGTCGATGAGCCAGCTGACCGCATGGTCGGCCCAGCGGGGGCCCAGCGCCGCCGCGGCCGCCAGCGCGAGCGCGATGAGCGAGGAGGCCACAGCCGCCATGAGGCCCACGAGCACGCTGGTGGAAAGGCCGGCCAACGTGCGCAGGAGCATGTCGCGGCCCATCCAGTCGGTGCCGAACGGGTGCGAAAGCGAAGGGGGCAGGCTCTTGGCGGCGAAATCGGTCGCCTGGGCGGCCGGCCCCGCCATGAGACCGGCCACCACAACGGCAGCCAGCAGCAGCGCCCCGCCCAGGGCGAGCGCGAAGGCACGGCGGCGATTGGGCAACCGAAGGCGCCGCGGCGCCGAGAGCACGGGGGGTTGGTTGGCAAAAACCGCATCAGTCATCAGCGACCTCCTTCTGCCGACGCACCGGGCGCATACGAGGATCCACCAGGCCGTAGATGAGGTTCGCGGCCAAGTTCCCTGTGAACACGAGCGCCGCCGACACAAGGGCGATGCCGGCGAGCAGGGCCACGTCTCCCCCGAGGCCGGCCGTGACGGCGGCCTGGCCGAGACCGGGATAGCTGAACACCTCTTCCACAAGCACCGAGCCGCCGAAGATCTCGGCGATCTGGGAGAACTGGAGCGTGATGGCCGGGAGCGCCAGATTGCGCAAGCCGTGGCGGATGAGCGCCTCGCGCCGCGTGAGGCCGCGGGCCCGGGCGAAGCGGACGTAGTCGCTGTTCAGCACATCGATGGCCTTGGCCCGGGTGTGCAGCGCCACGTTGGCCACCCCCACCACCGATAGCGTGATGGCCGGCAGCGCCATGTGATGCAGCGCATCGGCGAAGGTGACATCGACGGCCGCCACTCCCACGGGCACCGAGAAGCCGAGGGGGAACCACCCGAGCCACACGGAGAACACCATGAGCAAAAGCAGCCCCACCCAAAACGTCGGCGAGGCGGCCAGAACGAAGCAGTAGCCGCGCACGAAGCGATCGAGCAGCCGCCCCTCGCGCGGGGCCGCCGCCACGCCCAGGACGAAACCGAGCACGCCGGAGGCGACCCACGCCACCCCCATGAGGGCGAGCGAGTTGGCCGCCCGCGAGGCGATGACCTCGGCCACGGGCGCGTTGTAGCGCAGGGACATTCCCAAATCGCCATGCAGAAGGTCGCCGGCCCAAGCGAGGAAGCGCTCGAACATGGGCGTGTCGGCTCCCCAGTAGGCCGCCAGCGCCGCCCGCTTCTCCTCGCTCATGGACATGAGCGCCGCCTGCCCCACGTTGGCCTGCAGAGGATCCACCGGCGAGAGACTGACCAGCGCGAACGTCACCACCGCCACCGCCACCATCAACAGCAGGAACCGCCCAAGCTGCGACACAACGTACCTAGCCATGGCACAACCCCATTACTCTCGCAGCAGCGAGCTTTGGGCGGTGCTCACAAAGCGAGTTCCGCAGATGGTATCGAAGGCGCAGCGAGTACGGGAAAAGGCAATCATGTCGCCTTCGATACCAGCGAGGACTGTCTGAGCGACTGAGCACTGCCCAAAGCTCGCGTCCGACGATGTTCAACATAGTTTTAGCTCCAAGACCACTGGTCGATATTGTTCACCAAAGACCACCCGTGCCCGTGGGGGTGCGGCTTCTGCTCGGCCACAATAAGCCCCTCGCGCTCGAAGTACAAGTGATCCACGTTGGCGAGCCACACCCAGGTGGCCGCTCCCTCCGGCGCCACGCCAGTCTCAGTGGCCGCATCCCACTGGGCGGCCCGGTAGAAGGGATAGGACTCCTCCACCGTGCGGGCCGCCTGGGCCGCTTCCAAGTTCGCGTCCACCGTGTCGCTCATGTACTGGGCGTAGTTGCCCCAACCGGTGGAGTAGGTGAGCTCGAACAGCTCCACCGGCGAGTTGGAACCCCAGCCCCACAGCACCGGATCGGCGTACTGCCGCAGGTAGATGTCGTCCCAGCTGGCCCCCTTCGGCTCGACAGCGATGCCGAGGGCCGTCGCCTGATCGGCGAAGTCGTAGGCCAAAGCCTGGCGCGTAGAATCGCCGGCGGCGTAGTACAGGTCGAAAGCGCAGGGCAGCCCGTCCCGGGCGCGCATCCCGTCGTCGCCTCGGGCCCAGCCGGCCGCATCCAGCAGGCGCTCGGCCGCCGCGACGTCGGTTTCCACGCGCATGGCATCGCTCGACCAGGGCATGCCGTCGCCCACCGAGTAGGCCGCCCGGCCGAAGCCGGCCAGCACGTGCTCAATCATGCGCACGCGATCGATGCCGTAATTGAGCGCACGCCGCACGGCGATATCGCTCGTGACGTCGTTGCCGCCGGCGTAGACCATGTCGCCTTCCACGGTCACATCGGTGCCAGCGGGGTTGCAGGGCAGCGAGATGCCGCGGGAGTCCACCGAAGCGCAGTTGAGCAGCGTGTAACCCGCGGGAACCGCCCCGGCCAGCGCCGCCGAGGTGTAGGCCACGTCCGCCGTGCCCGACTGGGCGGCGGCCAACGACGCGTCCTCTTCCATAAACAGCACTACAACGCGGTCCATGAGCGGTTTCTCGCCGTAATAGTCGGGGTTGGCGCGCAGGATCACCTGCTGGCCGCGATCCCACTGCTCCAGCATATAGCGGCCGCTGCCGATGGGGTGCTCACCGTAATCGGGCCCGTAGGCGTGGGCCGGCACGATGCCCACCACGGCGAGCGTGTACAGCAGCGCATTGTTCGGGCGCTTCATGGCGATCTCGCAGGTTATGGCGTCAACGGCCCGCGCCTCGTCCACCATGGACAGATCCGCTTCGGCCGCTTCGCCGTTCACGATTCCGTTGATGGTGAAGGCCACGTCCTCGGCCGTGAGCGGCACGCCGTCGGTGAACATCACGCCCTCGCGGATATGGAACGTCCAGGTGAGGCCGTCCTCGGAGCAGCCGTAATCGGTGGTGAGATCGTTCACGAAGGCGAGGTTGTTGTCCGTGGCGATGAGCGTCGATTGGATGAGCGGCTCGTGCACGTGCTCGCCGGCCCCCCACCCCACGAGCGGATCGAAGCCGGCGGCCGGTTCCGAGGAGGGCGTCATGGTGATTACCACCTGGCTTACGCCGTCGGGACCGACGCCGGCACCCGCCGCGCCGGCAGCCACAGGTTCGTTCGCGCCCGAGTCTGCCGCTCCCCGTGCGCACCCCGCCAAAAGCGCGACGCTCCCCGCCGCTCCGGCAAGTCCCGCTGCACGCACGAAGTTCCTTCTCGTCAGGGCCATGGCTTCTCCTCCTGTTGGTGTTACGTCTCTTCAATGCGTAACAATACCATAGGCGAGCCACCAGTGTTACGGAATTTCGATTCGTAAGACGAACGGCCGATGCGAAAGGTAAATAGCCGGCACCCCGCCAATGCGGGACGCTGTCGCGGGGCGGGGTTCCGCGCGCAGTTCAATGGAGTGCGCGCATCACCTTCCAAACCGCGGCGATACGGTGCACTCCATTGCTGTTTGAGCACGGAGCCCCACCCCGCGACAGCGTCCAGAGGGGCGTCTCGGCCGTCAACAGCGGAGAAACTACTGTCCCATCATATCTTGGATCTTCTTGAGGTCGCTCATGGACATGCCGCCCATGCCCGGAATACCCAGGCCGCGGCGGCGCTTGCCCTTCTTCCCCTTCTTGCCCTTGCGCGAGGCCTGCTGCTCCATGCCGGCGGTGGCCTGCTTCACCATTTTCTTCGTCTCGTTGAACTTCTTCATCATCTGGTTCACGTCGGTGACGGTGACGCCGGCGCCCTTGGCGATACGGGCGCGGCGGCTGCCGTTCAGAAGCTCCGGTTTGGCGCGCTCGGCCTTGGTCATGGAGTTGATGATGACCTCCATGGCGTCGAGTGCCCCTTCATCAACCTGACCCGAGCCGAGCGCTTTGTCGCCGCCGGGCAGCGCGCTGATGAGCTTGGAAACGCCGCCCATCTTGCGCACCTGCTTGTTCATCATGAGGAAGTCGTCCAAGGTGAGCTGGCCGCGCATCATGCGCTCGGCCTCCAGCTCCTCCTCTTCGGCCTGCTGCACGCGCACGGCGTTCTCGATGAGCGAGACGACGTCGCCCATGCCGAGGATGCGCTTGGCCATGCGGTCGGGGTGGAAGACCTCCAGGGAATCGGGCTTCTCGCCCGAGGAGATGAACTTGATGGGTTTGCCGGTAACCTCGCGGATGGAAAGGGCGCCGCCGCCGCGGGCGTCGCCGTCCATCTTCGACATGATGACGCCGTCGAAGTCGACCGACTCGGCGAAGGCCTCCACGACGTTCACGACGTCCTGGCCGGTCATGGCATCCACCACCATGAGGATCTGATCGGGGTGCGTGGCGTCCTTGATGGCCTGGGCCTCCTCCATCATGTCGGCGTCCACGTGCAGACGGCCCGCCGTGTCGATGATGACCACGTCGCGCAGGTTGTCGATGGCGTCCTGGATGCCCTCGCGCGCGATGGCCACCGGATCGCGCCCGTCGCCGCGGTAGACCCGCACGCCGATCTCGTCGCCGAGCGTCTGTAGCTGGTCGGCCGCCGCGGGACGGTACACGTCGCCGGCGATGAGCAGCGGCGAGTGATTCTCCTGCTTCAGCCGGTAGGCGAGCTTGGCCGCCGCCGTGGTCTTGCCGGAGCCCTGCAGGCCCACGAGCATGATGACATTGGGGATGCGGCTTGAGAGCACGAGCCGGGAATCGGTGCGGCCGAGCAGCTCGGTCAGCTCGTCGAGCACGATCTTCACGACGTTCTGGGCCGGGGTGAGCGAGTCCAGCACGTCGGCGGAAAGGCAGCGCTCCTTGGTGCGGGCGACGAAGTTCTTCACTACCTTGAAGTTGACATCGGCCTCCAAGAGTGCCAGGCGGATCTCGCGCATGGCAGCGTTGATGTCGTCCTCGGTCAGGCGGCCCTTGCTGCGCAGGCCGGAGAAGATGCCCTGAAGGCGTTCGGAGAGGTTCTCGAGCATGGGGGTTCCTTATCTATTCAAACAGGCGCTTCCAGAAGCTTTTCTTTTCAGGTTCGGGGGCCGGCTCGGGCTCGGGCTCAGGCTCGCCCTCGGCGTTTTCATCAGCGGCAGCCATGGCGAGCTCGGCCAGCTCGTCGTCGGTGAAGGGGACATCATCGAAGACGCCTTCCTCGGCCGCCTCCGCAACGGCCTCGGCGTTGCGGTCGAGCTCCGTCAGCTCGGCGGCCTCAAGACCGGCGGAGGTATCCTCCTCGGTTTCCAGGACGAGGGTGTCGTGGGTGCGCCGGCCCAAAGCGGCTTCCAGCAGATCGGCATTGTCGGGCTCGGCTGCCGCCTCCTCCGCGGCATCGGCGAAGGCCTCTTCCGCATCGCCCTGCGCGTCCACCACGGGCGCTTCGCCATCCTCAATCTCCGCGAGGGCCTCCACGGTCGCGTCCTCGACCGTCTCCCCGGCAGACCCCTCGACCGCCTTCTCGGCCTCGGCCGCGCACGCCGGCGCGCCCTCCAGCACGTCCCGACGGCGCTCGCCGGCCGTGACGGCCGCCTCCTTGGCGTTCTCGCCGCGCAGGCCGTCCTCGTCCGCATCGAAGCGCTCGTCGAAAGTGCCGACGAGCGCCGAGGCGAACTCGCGGGCGTCGAAGTCGCGCAAGTCGTCGATGCCCTCGCCCACGCCGATCTTCACGATGGGCAGCCCCAGCTCGTGGCTCACGGCCAGCGCGATGCCGCCTTTGGCCGTGCCATCGAGCTTCGTGACGATAAGGGCGTCCAAATCCAGCGCGCGGTTGAACTCGCGGGCCTGCTGCAGGCCGTTCTGGCCCGTGGTGGCGTCGATGACGAGCACCGTGTACACCGGTAGCTTCGAGCGCTTGCGCACCACGTTCACTACTTTCTCCAGCTCGCGCATCAGATCGGCGGAGGTGTGCAGGCGCCCGGCCGTGTCGATGAGCACGAGCTCGGCACCGGTCGCTTCGGCGCGCTCCAGCGTGTCGTAGCACACGCTCGCCGGATCGGCTCCGCGCTCGCGGGTGACCATCTCCACTCCGGCGCGGCGCGCCCACACCTCAAGCTGCTCGATGGCGGCGGCGCGGAAGGTGTCGGCCGAGCCCAGGATGACCGCGCGACCCGCATCGGTTTCCGCCTTGGCGAGCTTGCCCACGGTGGTGGTCTTGCCCGTGCCGTTGATGCCCACGAATAGCACGACCGCCTCATCGCCGCCGAAGATGTCGGCCCCGGGCTCCGTGAAGGCACCGGCGATCTCGTCGTTCAAGAGGTCGAGCACCGCATAGGCGTCGGGCAGCGCCTTGCGGGTGGCTTGGTCGCGCAGGTTCTCCACGATGTCGCTGGCCGCCGCCCCGCCCACATCCGACAGGATGAGCGTCTCTTCCAAGCCCTCCCAGAACTCCTCGTCCAAATCGGGTCCACGGTCCAAAAGGACGTTCATCGACTCCTTGAACTTGTCGCGCGAGCGGGAAAGCCCCTCGCTGATGCGATCGAAAAAGCCCATCGGGCACTCCTTCAAAAATCAAAATGACGTTTTCCCCAGTTTACCCCATCGAGGGCCGGGCGAGACGCACGGCGGCCAGGCGACAAATCACAACCACGAGCTGACGATGGGAACCCAGCCCATGATGAGGATGATGACCACAAGCACCGGCACACCGAAGCGCATCCAGGGGAGCAGCCACGCAGGGAACTTGAGCCCCTCCCCCTCGTTGGCCTCGGCAAGGAACCTCTTCCAGCCCCAGCCGCGCCGCGAGACGCAGAACATCACGAAGACGAGCGAGCCCAAGGGCATGATGTTGCTGGACACAAGGAAGTCCTCCACGGTCTGGATGTCGCCCACCCCGGGCATGACCACATCCGAAAGCACATTGAACCCGAGCGCGCAGGGCAGCGACAAAAGCGGGATGGCGATGAGGTTCACCGTAACGGCCCGCCGGCGCGACCAACCCCACTGGTCCATGGAGAATCGCAGGATGCCCTCGAACACGGCGATGACCGTGGAGAGCGCCGCGAAGGACATGAACACGAAGAACAGCGTGCCCCACACCTGTCCGCCCCACATCTGCTCGAACACGCTCGGCAGCGTGATGAACACAAGGCCGGGGCCCGAGTCCGGCGCCACGCCGAAGGCGAAGCAGGCTGGGAAGATGATGAGCCCCGTGGCCAGGGCAACGCCAGTGTCGAGCACGCCGATCGTGGCCGCCTCGCCCATGAGCGAGCGGTGCTTGTCGATGTAGCTGCCGAAAATGGTCATGGAGCCCATGCCGATGGACAGGGTGAAGAAGGCCTGGCCCATGGCCGCGTAGGCCGCCTCGAAGAACATATCCGGGCTACCGAAGATCTTCGAGAAGTCCGGCAGCAGGTAGAAGGCCACGCCGTCGGCCGCCCCCGGAAGGGTGAGCGCGCGCACCACGAGCACCCCCAAGATGGCGAGCAGGGCGAGCATCATGGCCTTGGTGATGCGTTCCACGCCCTTTTGCACCCCCAGCGAGCAGATGAGGATGGAGACGACGCACACCACTACCATCCAGAAGACGCATTCCACCGGCGAGGCCAGCATCGCGTCGAAGACGGCCGAGGTGGCCTGCGAGTCGGCCCCCACGAACTGCCCGGAGGCGAACTTCGGCACGTAGGCAAGCATCCACCCGGCCACCGTGGTGTAGAACATCATGAGCAGATAGCACCCGGCGATGCCCACCCACTTGTACTTGTGCCAGTGAGTGCCCGCCGGCTCCAGCACGTTGAAGGCGCGGGCGATGGAGCGCTGGGAACCGCGGCCCACAGCGAACTCCATGACCATGATGGGCAGGCCCAAGACCACCAGAAAGACCAGGTACATGACGAGGAAGGCCGCGCCTCCGTACTCGCCGGTGATGTAGGGGAAGCGCCAGACGTTGCCGAGGCCTATGGCGCAGCCAGCGGAGATGAGGATGAACCCCAGACGGCTGCCGAATCGCTCACGTTCCAATAACGTCTCCTTTAAACGAGCCGCGCCCCGACGAGCACGACCGCTGATTTTTCACGAGAGATCATGCTAACAGAACAGAGAAGCCCGCTGCTCGGGGATTTCCAAGCAGCGGGCTTTCCCTTTTCCATCCAAGCGCCCCGAACACTGTGGCCCGGAGCGTCCGGCGCGTTACTTGTCCTCGGCGGCCTTCTTGGCGTCGTCAGCCTTGTCCTTGGCGGCATCGGCGGCATCGGCAGCCTTCTCCTTGGCGGTATCAGCCGCATCCTTGGCCTTTTCGGCGGCGTCGGCGGCGGCGTCCTTGGCCTTGGCGGCGGCGTCGGCGGCGGCGTCCTTCAGATCGCCGGCCTTCTCGGCGGCAGCATCCTTCAAGTCGGCGGCCTTCTCGGCAGCGGCGTCCTTCAGGTCGCCCGCCTTATCGGCCAAATCGTGGGCGCCGTCCTGGAACGCCTCCTTGATGTCCTCGCCGGCTTCCTTCATCTTATCGATGAAACTCATGGTGAATCTCCCTTCATCGGGTCTTGCGCGTGCATCCACCATACCGTGCCGCAGCCGTCGCCGCCTCGCGATGAGCCCATCCGACGATGACCCCTTGACGACCTGTTAAGCTGCGGTCATCTGCGGCAGGCGCCCTGCGAGGCCGGCTCCTCGGCCCTTAACGGCTACCGGCCAGCACGAACTCCAGGGAGGCGGTGGTCGCGTCGGCGCTCTTCAGCGTGACGGCGACGCGCTGGCCCAGCCGGTAGACCTTTCCCGACTCGTCGCCCACAAGCGTGTAGCGCACCGGGTCGAAGACGAAGTACTCGTCGCCCAAGGCCCGCACGGGAAGGATGCCCTCGGCCGTGCAATCGAGGCGCACGTAGAGTCCCCAGGCCGCCACGCCGGAGATCACGGCCGAGAAGGACTGTCCCACGAATGCGGCCAGGTACTCGACCATCTTCAGCTCCTGGGACTCGCGGGCCGCCGCCTCGGCCACCCGTTCCATGGCCGAGGAGTGCTCGGCGATCCAGGGAAGCGCCGCCACCTCCTGGTCGAATTTCTCCGGACGGCGCGTGAGCGCGGCGCGCAGCATACGGTGCACCACCAAATCGGGGTAGCGGCGGATGGGACTCGTGAAATGGCAGTACACCTCGCTGGCAAGCCCGTAATGGCCCTGGTTCTCGGGCCGGTAGTCGGCCCTTTTCATGGCCCGCAGCAGAAGCGAGCTGACAAGCTCCCCCTCGCTGCGGGGCGCGCTTGCCGCCAAAATCTCCTGGATGACCTTCGGATCCCCCGCCACCAGCCGCGCCTCCATGGGCCTTTCGAACCAATCGAACTCCTGGAACACGGGAATGAGCGAGCCCAAGGCATCGGAGGCCGGAGGTTCGTGGACGCGGTACAGGCAGGGAAAGCCGCGCCGCTCCAGGTAGCCGGCCACGGTCTCGTTGGCCAGGATCATGGCCTCCTCCACCAGGCGCGTGGCGTCGGTCTTGCGGCGCAGCGCGATGTCGGTCGGCCGTCCCTCCGCATCGAGGATCACCTTGGCCTCGGTCGTGGCGAAGTCGATGCCGCCGGCCCGGGCGCGGGCCGCCTCCCGGGCGCGGGCGAGCCGCGAGCATTCCACGAGCCGCCAGGCAATATCGCCCCCGGCGGCGATGGCGGCCTTGTAGTCGACGAGGATGTCGTCGGCCTCGCCGTAGGAAAGGCGCGCGTCCGAGCGGATGAGGGCCGGGTACAGCGAGAAGCGCACGAGCTCTCCCTCATCGTTCAGGAACAGGTCGGCCGTCATGGAACGCCGCTCGGCGCCGGGCGCGAGCGAGCACAGCTCG
The DNA here is from genome assembly GCF_977072315.1 of Adlercreutzia sp. CNCM I-6215. Lineage (NCBI taxonomy): Bacteria > Bacillati > Actinomycetota > Coriobacteriia > Eggerthellales > Eggerthellaceae > Adlercreutzia > Adlercreutzia sp. CNCM I-6215. The sequence continues at coordinate 152,211 of NZ_CDRVMA010000002.1, forward strand.
TCGGAAAGAGCCGGGGGCAGCATGGGGATGACGCGGTCGGCCAGATACACGCTCGTGGCGCGCCGACGCGCGTCCAAATCGACCGAGGAGCCCCAGGGCACGTAGTGGCTCACGTCGGCGATGTGCACGCCGAGCCGCCACAGCCCCTCCCCTTCCAGATAATCCAAGGACAGCGCATCGTCGAAATCTTTGGCGTCGGCCGGATCGATGGTGAAGGTGAAGCGGTCGCGCAAATCGCGGTAGCCGGCGGCCAGGGCCCCCTCCGCATCCAAGGTCGCCGCGGCCGCGTCAGCCAGAGCCCCCTCCGAGAACACCGTCTCCAGCTTGTGGCGGCCGACGATGAGGTCGATGCCGGCCCCCGGCGCGTCGGAGGTATCGGCGAGCACCTCTTCCACAAAGCCCGTGGCGGCGCTGCGGCGCGTCGGGAACTGGGCGATGCGCACGCGCACGAGCGCCCCGTCGGGCACCTCGGGCGACTCGGCGCGCATGGTGAACACGTCGTAGGGAATGCGCGGATCTGCGGGGACCACCACCCCGAAGGGCTCGGCCACCTCGTAGCGCCCCACCAGCGTGTCGTGGGCTCGGTCGACGACCGAGAGCACCCGGGCGGCGGGACGACCCGTCATATCCCCGTCGTCATCCGTGACTCGCCGCCCCTTCGATGCCCCGGCCCGCAGAGGCGCGATTTCCACCAGATCGCCGTCGAAGGCGCCGACGAGGCCCGAGGCGGGGATGAAGTACTCCCCCTCGGCCGTCTGCACGAAACCGAAGCCGCCGGCGCTCACGGTGAGAACGCCCCGGGGATTCGCCTTGGGGCGGCGGCGCGTGTGCTTCCTGTTGCGGCTCACCCTATCTCCCTTCCCTTACGAGACGCGAAGGCGCCCGTGCACGTTGCGCGGCCGATCCTAGGCCGCCGGAATGAGCGAGCGGGCGATGTCGATGCCGGTGGCCAGCTGGGAGTCCGCTCCATCCTCCCCCTCGCCGTTTACCACCCCCACCTGGGGCACGATACCCACGTTGTCGATAGGCTCGCCCTGGGGCGTGAGGTAGTAGGCGGCGGTGTAGCGCACAGCCCCGCCGAAGTCCAGCTCGCGCACCACCTGCACCGAGCCCTTGCCCATGCTCGTCTCCCCCACCACGTCGGCCCGCTCGTTGTCCTGCAGCGACGCGGCGAGCACCTCGGCGGCGGCGGCCGTGTAGCGGTTCACCACCACGACAAGCGGCACGTCCTTGTACGGCGCGTCGCCCGCGGCCGATTTGGTGGTGGCCGGCCCATCGTTGCCCTGAATCTGCACGAGGACGCCGGAGTTCACGAACAGACTCGCGATATCGACGGCCTGGGTGAGGTATCCGCCGGCGTTGTCCCGCAGATCGAGCACGATGGCCCCGGCCCCCTGCTCGATGAGCGATTTCGTCGCCTGGTCCACCAGCTCCGCGGCGTTGCTCGAGATCTGGCGCACCTTCACGACGCCCACGCCGTCGGAAAGCGCGGTTGAGAGGTTCGCCTCCTCGTAGACCTTGCAAGTGAGCGTCGTGGTGAACTGCTCGCCGGTCTGGGCGTCCAGGCTCACCGGGCGCATCCAGGTCACCGACACCGTCGCGCCCTCGTCTTTGGCCAGCGCGTTCACCACCTCGGTCATCGACCAGGCCGATACGTCCTCGCTGTCGATGGAGGTGAGGAAGTCGCCCTGCTGCACGCCTTTGGCCTCGGCCTCGGAGCCCTCGAAGACATCCGACACGTAGGCGCGCCCGTTGTAGTCGGCGAACACCACGCCGATGCCGGCGTAGCTGCGCTCGGTGGTCTCCTTGATGTAGGTGTTGTACAGATCGGGGTTGTAGTAGGTGGCGTAGGGGTCGCCCGTGGACTTCATCAAGTCGTCGAGCATGGAATAGGTGGCCGCCGTAAGGTCGATCTCGTCCATGGAGTACGTGGAGAGGATGTCCTCCACATCGCCCACCCGGGCCGAGACGGACTCGAAGGTGTTGTTGGCCGCCGCAGCCGCAAGCGCCTCCCGCTCGCCATCGGAAACCGGGATGCCCCAACTCGCCACCAGCTCGGTCTGGCTGCGCAGGGCGAAGCCCCCGACGAAGGAGACGGCGACGAGGATGACCGCGAGGAACACGCGGAGCAGACCGTGGCTCGTCGCCTGATCGACCCGCCGCTCGCTGCGGGCCCGGGGGTTGGGGGTGAGATGCCGCCCGTTGCGTTCTTTGGCCATGGCCGCTCCTTGCACGTGACTCCGTCAATCTGAAAAGCGCGACCCCCTCGGCTCATCAGTGCCGCGGGGGTCGCGCCGACGTTCCAAACCTTTAAGACAAGATTCTACACCTTCAGGTACCGCCTCATGGCGAAAGCGGAGCCGAGAAGGCCGATTACGAGACCGGCTACCACCAGCACGATGTAGATCATGATGTAGGTGTTGCCCGAGACGTCCAGCGAGAGGAAGGACAGGGCGCTTTGCAGCTTCGGGATGCCGTACATGCGCAGCACCTGCAGGACGCCCACGGCCAGAAGCGAGCCGATAAGGGCGTGCAGGGCGCCCTCCATGAGGAAGGGCCCGCGGATGAACCCGTTGGACGCGCCCACCAGACGCATGATGGCGATCTCCTTGCGCCGGGCCATGATGGCCAGACGAATGGTGTTGTTGATGAACACGAGCGCGATGAACACGAGCAGCAGCACCAGGGCCACGCCCAAATAGCGCACGTACTTGGTCACCGAGAACAGGCGGTCCACCGTCTTCTGGCCGTACTTCAGCGAATCGGCCGGGTTGTCGGGCTCGTCGCAGATGGAGCGGAACGTCTCGTCGGCCTCGATGGCGGCGGCGATCTCGTCGACCTTCTGCGGGTCGGCGAGGCTCACGTCGATGGAGGCGGGCAGCGGGTTCGTTCCGTCCAGCTGCTCGATGATCTCGGGGTTGGTGGTCATGGAGTTGCTGAAGTTCTCCAGCGCCTGCTCCTTGGTGGTGAAGCCGACGCTTTCCACGCCGTCCATGCCCTGGATCATCGCGGTGACGGCGTCGATGGACTCCTGTGGCGCATCGTCGGCCACGTAGGCGGTGATGGAGACCTCGTCCTCGATGGAGGACACGAGGCGCTCCACAATGGTGCCGCCCACGAGGAACACGCCGATGATGAGCAGCGACAGGAAGATGGTGATGATGGAGCCGAGCGTCGTGGAGAGGTTGCGCGCGAAGCCCTGGAGCGACTCCTTGAAGAAGTAGAAGAGACTAGACATCGAAGCCGTACACCCCCCGGTCCTGGTCGCGGGTGAGATGCCCGCGGTCGAGCGCGATGACGCGACGGCGCATGTTGTCGACCATCTCGCGATCGTGAGTGGCCACGAGCACCGTGGTGCCCGTGCGGTTGATGCGCTCGAGCAGATCCATAATGCCGCGGGAGGTCTGCGGATCCAGATTTCCCGTGGGCTCGTCGCAGATGAGCAGAGGCGGCCGGTTCACGATGGCGCGCGCAATGGAGACGCGCTGCTGCTGGCCGCCGGAAAGCTGATCGGGATAGCTGTTCAGCTTGTCGGAGAGGCCCACGAGGCGCAGCACCTCGGGCACTTGCGTCTTGATGACGTGCCGGCTCTTGCCGATAACCTCCAGGGCGAAGGCGACGTTCTCGAAGACCGTCTTGTTCGGCAGGAGCTTGAAGTCCTGGAACACGCAGCCGATGTTGCGCCGCAGGTAGGGCACGCGCCAGTTGCGCATGGTGGTCAGATCCTCGTCAGCCACGTAGATCTTGCCCGAGGTGGGCTTGATCTCGCGGGTGAGCAGGCGGATGAAGGTGGATTTGCCAGATCCGGAGTGGCCCACGAGGAAGATGAACTCGCCGGCGAAGATCTGCAGGGTCACATCGCTTAAGGCGGGCTTCTTCGGCTGGGCCGGGTAGGTCTTGGTCACATGATCGAAGGTGATGACCGGCGCGCCCATGGGGGCGGCCATCTCGTCCACTTCGAGCATGGGCAAAGCCTGGGACAGCTGGGAGGTCATCGACGCCTTCTGGGCGTGGCCGGGCTGGGGCGCCGCCGCGCGGGCGCGCGGGTTGTTGCCCTGGGCCGGCGCGCCGGCGTGACGGCCGGCATGACCAGGAATTCCCTGGTTCCGTTCGTTCGTCACAGCTTGCTCCGTTCAGGTTGTTCGTTACTGAGACTGAAGTATTTTAGCAAAGGCCCGCGCGCTCACGAACCTTTTTCACAGCTTCAACAATGGCCGTAGCGTCAATGTTGAAATAGCCGAGCAGTTCCTCGAACTCGCCGGACTTGCCGAAACGGTCGCGCACGGCCACGCATTCCACGCACACGGGGTCGGCGCCGGCCAGAAGCTCGCAGACCGCCGAGCCCAAGCCTCCGATGACGGAATGCTCCTCGGCCGTCACGACGCAACGGGTCTTCGCCACCGATTCGAGAATGGTCGCCCCATCGAGCGGCTTCACCGAGAACGCATCGATGACCTCGGCGGAGATGCCGTCGGCGGCCAGCGCGTCGGCGGCGGCGAGCGCCTCGCGGATCTCCACGCCGTTGGCCACGATGGTGACATCGCTCCCCTCGCGCAGCACGTAGGCGCGCCCGATTTCCAGCTCCACCTCGTCGTCGTAGACGCAGGGCACGGCGGCGCGGCCCATGCGCACGTAGACGGGGCCCGGCGTGGCGGCAGCGAGGCGCAGGGCGGCGCGGGCGGCGGCGTAGTCGGCGGGCACGAGCACCCGCATGCCGGGAAGGCCGCGCATGAGGGAGACGTCCTCGAGCATCTGGTGCGAGCCGCCGTCGGGGCCCACGGAGATGCCCGCATGGGTGGGGGCGATCTTCACGTTCAGGTTCGAGTAGCACACGGTGTTGCGAATCTGGTCGTAGGCGCGCCCGGTGCCGAACACGGCGAAGGAGCCCGTGAACGCGATGTTGCCGGCCAGCGAGAGGCCCGCGGCCACGTCGATCATGTTCTGCTCGGCGATGCCGCAGTTGAACAGGCGCCCGGCGTATCCCGCGTCGGCGAGCTTCTTGGTGGTGGTCGAGCCGGTCAGGTCGGCGTCCACGGCCACGACGGGCACGCCCTCGGTGGCGAGCTCCGCGAGCGTGGCGCCGTACGCGGCGCGCGTGGCCTTCTTCTGGGCAGCGGTCTCGGTGTTTGCGAGTTTCACCATGACGGGCCTCCTATTCCGCGTCGGCGGACAGCTCCGCCAGAGCCTTCTCAAGTTCCTCGGACTTCGGCGCCTTGCCGTGCCAGCCGGCCTGGTTCTCCATGAAGGAGACGCCCTTGCCCTTCACCGTGCGCGCGATCACGCACACCGGACGGGCCGTATCGGCCGCCTCGGCCTTGATGCGGCCGAAAAGCTCGACGAGCGCGGGGATGTCGTGCCCGCAGACGCGCTGCACGTCCCAGCCGAAGGCGGCGAACTTCTCGCCCAAATCCCCCGGATCGCACACGTCGTGGATGCAGCCGTCGATCTGCAGCTCGTTGTTGTCGATGATGGCCACGAGGCGCCCGAGCTTCTGATGGGCGGCGAACATGGCCGCCTCCCACACCTGGCCCTCCTCGCACTCGCCGTCACCGAGCACCGTGAAGACGAGGCCGTCCTCGCCGGTCAGGCGCAGGCCGGCCGCAAGGCCCGCGGCCACGGAAAGCCCCTGGCCGAGCGAGCCGGTGGACACCTCCACGCCGGGCAGCAGGTTGGAATCGGGATGCCCCTGCAGGCGCGTGCCGAGCTTGCGCAGGGTGTGCAGCTCGTCGGTCGGGAAGAAGCCGGCGTGGGCCAGCGTCGCGTAGAGCGCCGGGGCCGCGTGCCCCTTGGCCAGGATGAACCGGTCGCGGCCGGGCTTGTGCGGGTCGGCCGGGTTGTAGTCCATGACGCCGCCGAAGTACAGCGCCGTGAGGATATCGGTGCAGGAGAGCGACCCGCCCGGGTGCCCGCTGCCCGCTTCCGTGATCATGGTCAGAATATCCTTGCGAATGTCGGTGGCCTTCGCCTGCAAGGCGGCAGTATCCATAAGCTTCCCTTTCCCGTTCGCTGCTAGGAGTTGGCTACTCTCCACGTATGATACCCGATGACGAAAGGTTCCAGGGCGCCGGAAAGGACGGCGTCCACATTTCCCGTCTCAACGCCGCTTCGGAGATCCTTCACGAGCTGGTACGGGAAGAGCACGTAGTTGCGAATCTGGCTGCCGAAGGAGTTATCCATGCGCTCGCCGCGCAGCTCGTCCAGCTCCTCGGCCCGCTTGCGCTCCTCCAGCTCGTAGAGCTTGGCGCGCAGCACGCGGAAGGCGGCCTCCTTGTTCTGCAGCTGGCTCTTCTCGTTCTGGCAGGTCACCACGATGCCCGTGGGCTCGTGGGTAAGGCGCACGGCCGAGTCGGTGGTATTCACGCACTGGCCACCCGGACCGCTGGAGCGGTACACGTCCACCCGCACGTCGGCGGGGTTCAAGTCGACCTCGATGTCGTCGGCGATGACCGGCAGCACCTCCACCGAGGCGAAGGTGGTCTGGCGGCGCTTCTTGGCGTCGGTGGGGCTGATGCGCACGAGACGGTGGATGCCGATCTCGCTGCGCAGCATGCCGTAGGCGTAGCGGCCCTCGATCTGGATGGTGGCCCGATCGAGCCCTATGCCCTCGCCGGGCACCAGATCGAGCACCGTCACCTTCCAACCCTTGTCCTCGGCGTAGTGGACGTACATCTGGTAGAGCATGCGGGTCCAGTCTTGGGCCTCGAGGCCGCCCTGCCCGGGGTTCACCGTGAGGATGGCGTCGCCCTCGTCGAACTCGCCGGAGAACCAGGACTCGATCTCCAGCTGGTCGAGAAGCGCCGTCAGCTCGGCGACCGTGTGCTCGGCCTCCTCGGCGAAGGCCGCATCGTCGCCGGCCAGCTCGCACGCCGCCGACGCGTCGTCCAGAAGACCGCAGGCCCGCTCGTAGTCCTCGATGGTGGCGCGAAGCCCCGCCGCCTTCTTCGAGACCGCCTGGGCCGTCGCCGCGTCGTTCCAAAAGTCCGGACGGGCCGTCTCCTCGTCCAGCGCGGCCAGCTCGTCGCGCTTCTCCTCGATACGCAAGAACGAGAAGGCATCGGACAGCCGACCCTGCGCCTTCTCGATCTCCTTCTGAATGTCTCTCAGTTCCATGCCTTGATCTAAATCTCCTTGAAACTCACCGGGGGCGGGCTGCGGGATACCGCTCAGTCGCTCAGACAGTCCTCGCTGGTATCGAAGGCGTCAAGGCTACTGCTCCCCTTCGCTTACCGCCTTCGATACCATCTGCGGAACTCGCTTGGTGAGCGGCACCCCGCATCCCGCTTCGCTCAACCTTAGTTGAGTGTGCGTCAAAGGTTCTGGCCGTGGCACTTCTTGAACTTCTTGCCGGAACCGCAGGGGCAGGGATCGTTGCGCCCCACGTTGGCGTAGGGGTCTTCCTTGTCCTTGACGTAGGTCTGGGGCTTGCCGGCGGCAGGGCGCGGAGGCGCGGCGGGAACACCGGAGGCGGCGCGGGCCGCGGCGGCGTGGCGACCGCGGATGCTCGACTCCTCCAGAGCCTGTTCCGGCGCCGAGTAGCTCATCTTGCGGGCCAGCGGGTCCTCCTGCTCCGCCAGGGCCGCGGGGGCCGGGCGGCCGGCACCGGCGGGGGCGCCCTCCGCCGCGGGCTTCGCGGCGATCTCCAGGCGCAGCAACGTGCGCAGGTAGTCGTCGTACATCGAGCTCGTCAGATTCTGGAAGGCGTTGTAGGCCTCGTTCTTGTATTCCACGAGCGGGTCGCGCTGGCCGAAGGCGCGCAGACCGATACCGGTCTTCAGATAGTCCATCTCCTGCAGATGCGCCATCCAGCGCGTGTCGATGATGCGCAGCATCACCTGGGCGGAGAGGTTCTCCATGAGGTCGTGGCCCAGCTGCTCGCTCTTCTGCTCGTAAATCCAGGTGAGGAAGTCGTTCAAAGCCTCGGCGACGTTTTCCGCCTCGTCCTCGTGATCGACCTTCGCCACGGAGAAATCGTTGCAGCCGGTCATGTTCGCGGCCCACAGGTCGATGGCGCGCACGTCCCAGTCGTCGCTGGCGGAATTCCCGGGGCAGCACTCCCCCACGATGGCGTCCACGGCGTCGCGGATGATGCCGGGAATGCGCTCGGTCATGGACTTGCCGTCCAGGATGGCGTTGCGCTCCTCGTAGATGGCCTTGCGCTGGAGGTTCATGACATCGTCGTATTCCAACACGTTCTTACGGGCGGCGAAGTGCATGGACTCCACCTGGCGCTGGGCGCTCTCGATGGATTTCGACACCATGCCGGCTTGGATGGGCATGTCGTCCTCTTGGTTGGTCTTCTCCATCATGTGCGCGATGGAGTCCATCTTCGAGCCGCCGAACAGACGCATGAGATCGTCTTCCAGCGAGAGGTAGAACTGGGTCACGCCCGGGTCGCCCTGACGGCCGGAACGGCCGCGCAGCTGGTTGTCGATGCGGCGGGACTCGTGGCGCTCGGTGCCGATGACGCAGAGTCCCCCGGCGGCGAGCACCTGCTCCTGCTCCGCGTCGCAGATCTCGCGGGCGCGGGTAAGGGCGTCGGCGCGGTCGGCCGCCGATGGGATGGGGCCGCGCGCCTCCTCGTCGCCCTCTTGGGCGTCCACGTCGAACCCGCGCTCGCGCAGCAGGTCCTCGGCGAGCATGTCCGGCTCGCCGCCCAAGCGGATGTCGGTACCGCGGCCGGCCATGTTGGTGGCGATGGTGACGGCGCCAAGGCGCCCGGCCTGGGCCACGATATGCGCCTCGCGCTCGTGGTGCTTGGCGTTCAGCGTCTCGTGCTTGATGCCTCGCTTGTCCAGAAGCCGCGAGAGCTTCTCGGAGTTCTCGATGGACACGGTGCCGATCAGGCACGGTTGGCCCTTCGCGTGGCGCGCGGCGATGTCGTCGGCCACGGCGTTGAACTTGCCGTCGATGGTGCGGTACACCAGATCGTTCTCGTCGACGCGGATGACCGGCTTATTGGGAGGAATGGCCATGACCGGCAGCTTGTAGATCTGGCGGAACTCCGCGTCCTCGGTCATGGCGGTACCGGTCATGCCGGAGAGCTTGTCGTAGAGGCGGAAGTAGTTCTGCAGCGTGATGGTGGCCAGCGTCTGGTTCTCCTCGCGCACGAGCACGTGCTCTTTGGCCTCGAGCGCCTGGTGCAGGCCCTCGGAGTAGCGGCGCCCCTCCATGATGCGGCCGGTGAACTCGTCGACGATCTTCACCTCGCCGTCCATGACGACGTAGTCGACATCGCGATGGAAGAGGAACTGGGCCTTCAGCGCCTGCTGCAGGTGGTTCGCCAGCTGGCCGGACGGGTCGGCGTAGATGTTCTCGATGCCGAGCATAACCTCGATCTTCTCAAGGCCGCTCTCCGTAGCGTTGATGGTGCGCTTGGCCTCGTCCATGTCGAAGTCGACGCCCTCTTTGAGGCCGGGCATGACCCGGGCGAACTTCTTGTAGGTGTCGGCGGCCTGGGTGCCGGCGCCGGAGATGATGAGCGGGGTGCGGGCCTCATCGATCAGGATGGAGTCCACCTCGTCGACGATGGCGAAGTGGTGCCCGCGCTGCACCCGCGAGCTGCCGCGCGTGACCATGTTGTCGCGCAGGTAGTCGAAGCCGAACTCGGAGTTGGTACCGTAGGTGACGTCGGCCTCGTAGGCGGGCTTCTTCGCCGCCGGCGGCATGCCGTTCTGGATAAGGCCGGTCTTCATGCCGAGGAAGCGGTAGATCTGGCCCATCCACTCGCAGTCGCGCCGGGCCAGATAATCGTTGACGGTCACGATGTGCACGTTGTGCCCGGGAATGGCGTTCAAATAGCCGGCCAGGGTGGACACGAGCGTCTTGCCCTCGCCAGTCTTCATCTCGGCGATCTGTCCCTCGTTCAGGGCCATGCCGCCGATGAGCTGCACGTCGAAGTGGCGAAGCCCGATGGTGCGCACGGAAGCCTCGCGTACGGCGGCGAAGGCCTCGGGGAGCAAATCGTCCAGGCTCTCGCCGGCGGCGTAGCGCTCGCGGAACTCCTGCGTCTTAGCGGCCAGCTCCTCATCGGAAAGCGCCTGGAACTCCGGTTCCAGCGCGTTGATCTTATCGACTTTGGCCTGGTAGCGCTTCAGCTGCTTGCCCTCGCCCATCGTGAGCAGTTTGGAGAGAAATCCCATAGGTTGCGTCTTCTTTCTGTGGTCGGCGAGCGGTCATGGGGTCGGCGATCGCCTCCCCTTCAACAACTCCCGTCGCCTTCGTTGGGCGGCCGCGCGGGCCGCCTCGGTGCAAATCTGCTCCACTCTACCACAGAGCGCAGGTGGCGCGCCCAATTTCACAGGGTTTGCAAGGCGGCGAGACCCCCTTCTGCGCCCGGTTGTGCCCGGTTGCGCCCCCCCTGCGCCCGGTTGCGCCCGGTTGCGCCCGGTTGCGCCTGGTTGTGCCGTCCAGTGCCGTCCCGCACCATCCTGCACCGTCCCGCACCGTCGCACCCGGCCCCTTTCGCGGCGCAGCCCCGTCGCACCCCAGTCCCTTCGCACCCCAGCGCCATCGCACCCCGGCCCCTTCGCACTCCTGCACCGTCACACCCCGGCCCTTCGCGTCATCGCTGAGTTCATCATTACCATTCGTCATTACCACCCCCTGCAGCCCTACTCATCCGCATCCCGACCCCGATGAACCTGAAACCAGTCACCAGAACAAGAACTTCGCTTTTTTTCGCTCGATTTTTCGATTGTTAGCATTCTCTGACTCCGGTTCTTTACCGGAGCGGCACCAGCGCGATCAATGCGGCCCCGAAGAAGAGGTTTGGACGCTATTTGCGAGACTTCACGCAATTGCTCGGCTCCTCAAGTGCCGTCTTTTGCTAACAATCGCAACTTTCGAGGAAAAATAGACCTACTTTTTGAACAACTCGCTCCTCAACTGCATATGCCGTTCGAGCTGTTTTCCCTTCAATCGACCAAGGTAGCGCCCCTTTTCGCGGAAAGCGTGGACGACAGTTTCCTGAAACTCGAAGACATTTGAAAGCTGGGAGCCCGTGATGGAGCGAACGGTGAATCCGTCGGCGGCCAGAGCGCTCCTGCGCCGCGAATCCTTCGACAACTGCGCGCGGTTCAGATGACTGGCAACACTGTCGTATTCCAAAACCACCTTGTCCCGAGGCCATACCGCATCGCAAACCAGAACGGTGGCATGGGCGATCCTCTCAGCCTCGTCGCTCAACCCGATTGGCTCGTTCAGCTTCACATCGCTCAGCCCCAAGCCGCCGTAAACTCGTGGAGTTGCCAAAACCGCTGCCATGATCGTCTCCGCCGGTGAGGCGGATTTTCCATGTACGCAGCGGGCAACCGACCTCGCCAGCTTAACGCCGTGGGCACCTTGGATTTGCCCCGCGTAGGCCCCAAGCCGATTCGGGGTCGAGAGAGCATGCCTCACCTGGAACTGGTTTTGTCCGACCGGATAGTTGCCGCAAAACTCATAACCCAAAGCAAGAAGCTCTCCGCGCGATAACGACCCCGCCATCTGGACGAAAACAAGCTCAGGGGCGCAAACGTAGACATGCTCGGCCACCTTCAAAAAAGATCGCTTAGGGAATGCAGCCGTGCTATGGTGGTAGACGACACCTTCTTGCAAGCGAATCCCAGGCTTGCGCGGGCCGAGCATATGCAGTTCCCTTATGGCCCGATGGCCCTCCCCATCGCCCTTGGACGCGTCGGGGCATTCAGCGACCGCAAGGGCATGGCGCAAAACATCGGAGCCCTCGCTGAGCGCTTCTTCCAAAATGGCAAGCAATCCCTCCCGCGTCTCTACCAACGAGGCAAGCACCGAGCTGGATGGGAACACGCGGAAAGGAAGGCCCTCCGTCGAGTGAGCCTTCCGGCAGTGGAAAACCCCAAGAGAAAGCGCATTCCGAATCGACCAATAGCGCCAGAACGCGAGAGCCGTCTCATGGCTCAAGTAAAGATTCGACACAGCATCCCTCCTCAAACATCCAGAAGGCTCCTATAGTAACCAGTAGAAAGTGAATTTCGCTGCAATTCTCGTATAGCGCAAATATTCCATCACATATGAGTACATATTTCGCAAGAATTGCCGAGACCTGAGGAAGGAAGGGCGGGAAAAGTCACATTGCTAGAACATTTGCCTCCTTGTTATTTCGAAGAAATTGCGATTGTTAGCAATCGCGCATCTCCAAAGTGGAAGCAGTAGGAAGCACATCGCTCGCGAAAAGGCGTCCCATTCAATGCATGGCGATAATTTGTTAGGGAGCAGTACGCATCGGAGATCGCCTTCCTCCCCTTGTTCGGTTTGCGAAGGCCCTCGAAGGATGAAGCAATGCTAACAATCGCAATATTTCGAAAATAATCGTCCGCCAAATCGCACAGCAGCTTTTCATCGAGTCAATGGCGATATCGTCGGGTCGATGGCGATATCGTCGAACCGGCGGCAGCAATGCAGGTCGATGACGATATCGCCAAGATAGCTACGACACTGTCGAACCGGCGGCGGTTCCATAAGGAGCGGCGGCGATGTCGCGTGAATCGACTTTGGCCGAAGCGGCATCGATTCCAGGCTAGCCTTCTCCCATGTCGCATCCCCTGAGCGGCAACAGAGATCTAAAAAGCGGGGAGACCCGCACGAAACGGGCCTTCCCAGCAAAGTACCTGGAAGCATCGATGTCTGCACTCGATTCGCGCTGCCCTGGACTCTAGTACTCCTCCAGATCGGCGGGGTTCACGCGGCCGCGGAAGGTGCGGTAGATGACCACGTGGTACACGAGAACGAGCGGAAGTCCGACGCACAGGATGATGGTCATCCAGGTGAGCGACAGCTCCGACGATGCGGCGTTGGCCAAGGTGATGGCCGGCCCCACGGAATCGGCCGTGGCGTTCACGAGCACGGGGAACATGGAACAGGCCAGAAGCGCCACGAGCGCGATCATGGACGCGGACTGAGCCAGAAACGCCTTCAGGTCGTCCCCGGACGTCTTGCCCACGACGAGCGAGGCCAGCAGCCCCACCACCACCAGCGCCGCGAACAGCCACCGCAGGATGCCCAAGTTCGGATCCATCTCGGGCCCGACAAGAACGAGGGCGTACACGGACACCACGGCGAACAGAACAAGCGCGATCACTTGCAGAGGCAGGCGCAGCCGTGCGGCGCGGGCCTGAAGGCAAGAGGGCAGCGGCGCCTTCAGCGCGGCCCAGCAGGCGCCGGCGGCCAAAAACATCGCCAGGCCCAAAAGCCCCGTCAGCAGCGTGAAAGGCGTGATGAGGCCGATCAGAGGCACGCCGGCGTAATCGCCCGCGGCGTCCATGGGGATGCCGGCGAAGATGTTGCCCACCGCCACGCCGAGCAGCAGCGCCGGAAGCAGCGAGCCCACAAAGAAGCACGCATCCCAGAGCTTTCCCCAGGACGGATCGCCAGCACGGAACTCGAAGGACACGGCGCGCACGATAAGGCCGAACAGCACCAGCATGACGGCCAGGTAGAACCCGGAGAACGTCGTGGCATAGGCGTCCGGGAAGGCGGCGAACAGCGCACCTCCCGCCGTGAGCAGCCACACCTCGTTGCCGTCCCACACAGGACCGATGGCCCGGCGCAGCACCGCGCGCTCCTCGTCGTTTTTCGCGATGAAGGGCGACAGCACGCCGATGCCCAGATCGAACCCGTCAAGCACGAAATAGCCCGCGATGAGCACGAAGATGAGGAAGAACCACAGCACGCTTAAGAACTCCATCATGGCTACTCACCTTCCTTCCCGCTATCGCCCGCGGCGGCGACGGCCTCCGCAACGACGACATCGCCCTCGGCGTCGGCGGCGACCACGGCGACTGCGGCCGCATCGGCGGCAGCAGCGCCCTCGGCAACCGGCCCTTCCTTGATGAAGCGGCCGATGACCCGCGCCCACCCGATGAGCAGCACCAGATACACAAGCACGAACAGGCCCAGCGTCAGCCACAGCTCCGGCGCCGACACCGACATGGAGATGCCGTCGGCCGTCAGCAGCGACACGCCGTCGGGGCCGGTGACCGACGGGTACACCACCCAGGGCTGGCGCCCCACCTCGGCGGTGATCCAACCTGTCTGAATGGCGATGAACGGCCAGATGGGCGAAAGCACCGCCGCCCACTGCAACCAGCGCATCTTCGCGATGCGGCCGCCCTTGAAGGTGAACACGAGCACGAGAATGCTCGTCAGCATGATGAGCCCGTACATGGCCACCATGAGGTGGTAGCTCTGGAACACGAGCCCCACGGGCATGTCCTCCACCACCATGTCGCCGTACTCCTCGGTTTGGGCGAGCTCGTTTAAGCCCGGATACTCCGTCTCGAAGTTGCCCGTGGCCAGAAAGCTCGTGCCGCCGGGAATGGCGAAGGGAGCGATGACCTCCTGGTTGTCCTCATCCACAATGCCCACGGCGTACAGCGGGGGCACCTCGGAATCGTACATGCCCTCCATCATGGCGAGCTTGGTGGGCTGCTCGTTCCACACCACCACGGCCGAAGAGTGGGCAAACACGATCATGGCGCAGGAGGTCACGATGCCCACCACGGCGGCGATGCGCATGGTCTTCATGGCGAACTCGGCGTTGCGGCCCTTAAGCATATACCAGCCGGCCACGGCCATGGCCACGAACGCGCCCATGATGAGCAGCGCGTCCACGGTGTGGGTATAGCGGGCGAAGATGGACGGGTTGAAGGCCGCCGAGAAGAAGTCGGTGATGACGGCCTCGGTGCCGTCGGCGTTAAGCTCCGCGCCGGCCGGCGTCTGCATCCAGGAGTTCGCGATGAGGATCCACAGCGCCGACAGGCACGACCCGGCCCACACGAGCCACGAGGACACCATGTAAAACTTCGGGCTCACCCTCTCGCGCCCGAACAGGAGCACGCCCAGAAAGACCGACTCCAGGAAAAAGGCGAACAGCGCCTCGGCGGCCAAAGGAGCTCCGAAGATATCGCCCACGAACCGCGAGTAGTTCGCCCAATTGGTGCCGAAGGAGAACTCCATGGTGATGCCCGTGGCCACTCCGATGGCGAAAGTCGCGGTGAACACCTTCACCCAGAATTTCGTCGCCGCAGCGTCCTCGGGTTTGCGCGAGCGGTAATAGCGGGTCTCGTTGATGGCCAGAATGAGCCCGAGTCCGATGGACAGCGGCACGAACAGGAAGTGGTACGCCACCGTCAGCGCGAATTGAATGCGCGAGAGCACCGCCACATCAGCGAAAGCCTCCATTGCACACCCCCTTTCTCTGCGCGCCCGCGGCCGAGATGCGGCCGCCCCTGGGCGCAATCGAATACGTTCCCATTCCTAAGCGGAACGGTCAGGTTCCATAGTACTCCTTCTGTACGGAAGGCAGCGTGTCAACATGGTGTCACTTCCTGCTCGTTTCGCCGCCTCGCCCGCCTCACCCCTAGGCGAAAGACAACTCGCCTTCCAACAGCTGCCGGTAGAGGGCGGCCAGCGCCGGCGAGGGATCGAGTCCCAGCGTTCGCGACAAGCGGTCGCGGCAGGCGAAGAACGTCTGTACGGCGGCCGAGCGCTGATCGGTGGCCATCTGCGCGCGCATGAGAGCCGCTGCCGCGTCCTCGCGCCCCGCATCGCGCTGAAAGGCCTCCCGAGCGAGCCACAGCGCCCCCTGGAGCTCCCCCCGGACAAGAAGACGCCGCGAAGCCGCCACCAGGCCGTCCACGAACTCCGCGTCGAGGCGATCGCGGAAGACGACGATGGCCTCGCACTTGCGCTCGGTGGGCAGAAGCACGCTGCCGAAGGAGCCCTGGATCGTGGCTATGGCCCTCTCCCAGGCCATATCGTCGGCAGGGCCGAACAGAAGGCAGCGAATCAGCTCCTCGAACTCGTCTAGGTCGCTCTCGAACAAATCGGGATCGAGCCGGCAGCCATAGCGGCTGCGGATGAGGTAGGGGCACGACCCCTGCTGGGAAAGGAGGGATCGCAGATCTCCCCACACGCGGTAGAAGCTCTTCGCCCCCGTGCGCTTGTCGGCGGCGGGCCACAACATGGAGACGATCTGGTCGCGTCCCAGCTCGCGCCCGCGGTGCAGGGCGAGCAGCGCCAGCAGAAGACGGGTCTTCGGGCGGCCCTCGAACTGATAGGTGATGTCGCGACGCCCCAAAGCGACTTCCATGGTGCCGAACAACTTCAGGCGCAGCGGCTCCACGGACACCTCGGGCGCGACGGCCATCGCCGTCCGGGGCGCGCTGGGCACCGGCAAACTGCGCCCGCGCTCGGGGTCCTCGACGACAGGGGCTCCGGAAGACTTCTCGCGGCGCGAGCGGGCCGCCCCCTTCTCGACATGGGCCGCAAATAATGCGGCGGCCACAGGAGCGGAAAGCCGCGGCAGGCCGAGGCCTTCGAGCACCTCCCCCGCCCGCTCCAGTGCGGCGGCCGCCCGGTAGGCTCCGAAGCCGAGGCTCCAGCCGCGCTCCACCAGCGCGTCCAGGGCGCGATGGCTGCAAGCGACGAGCCGCACCAGCTCGGGTCGGCCGGCAATGGCCGTATCGGCGCCGGCGCCCAGCGCCCCGGTCGCCTCCAGGCCCTCCAGCGCCGCCGCAGCGCCGAGCAGCCGGCGCTCCACGTCGATGCGCGAGCCGCTTCCCCAGTCCAGCGCTTCGCCGACCCGGGACGCCCAGACCGCCAGGACGTCGTCGCCGCGGCCCAGCGCCAGTACTCCATGCGCCACCACGACCAGCTCGGCCAGACCGTCCTCGCGCTCGACTCCCCCGGCGCCATCCAGTTCAGCCAGACAGGAGGCGACCGTCTCCTCCATGGCCCGGCGCGTAGCCGCGTTGCCCACCTCCCAGGCCGCCAATGCCGCGGAGAGGACCGTTCGCGGCGTGCTCCTCTCCGAGACAAGGCTGCGCTGGGCGAACTGAACGGCCCGCGCGCGATCGCCCCGCTGCGCCCAGGCCCAGGCGATCATGGCGTTGATGTCCGCCCGGGCTGCCATTTGGGTGCGGGTCGCCGAGTCGTAGAGCTCGCACACCTCGACGGCCGCGCCGCCCCACAGGGCCGCCCAGCCGTTCGCCGCCAGCCACCGGCCGTGGGCCCGCCGGCGCGCCAGCAGCGTCATCGCGCTCACGGCGCGCCCGCATTCCCCACGCTCCATCAAGCGCTCCGCCAAAACCTCCATCGCCTCCTCCCTACCGGCGAACCCGCAGGTCTCGGCGAGCGCCTGAAGACGCGCCCGCCCGTGATCCCTCACCTCCCCAAGGGACACGGAAAGCGCGGCGAAGCTCTCTTCGCCGGCGGAAATGCCCACAAGAGGGCAACGCGCGGCGAGAGCATCCCAGGCCTTCTCGGCCCGGCGCGCCCCGAGCAGCGCGCGCACGTCGTCTATCGTGCCCCTTCCGAGCACCGTCATGGCCCACAGGGCAAGCTCTTCTTCCGGAGTGCATCCCGCCCGGCTCGCGCCGAGCACCAGCTGGATCGGCGTCGCAGACCCCCATCGCAGGGCGGCAATGCGCTCGGCCAACCCTAAGGGGCGCCGATCCGTCACCCCTTCGGGCTCCTCCTCCAAATCCTCCCGCGCTACCAGCATCTCCGCGGCCCCGATGACGACGCGCCTGCCGAACAGCTCCATCGGCGCATCGGCCCGCGTTGTCGTGGCGATCACCTCGCAGTTCGCATCCGCCAAGCGCTCCACGACCTCCGCAAAGGCCTCGGCGCGATCATCGGTAAGGAGCGGAAGATCGGTCACCACCATCAGCGCGGCGTGCTCGTCGGCTTCAAGCACCGCCTCGGCCAGCACCCCCGCATCCAAATCCCGCAAGAAGCAGGGCGACGAGCCGCGCAGCCAGAATACGTGCTCGAACTGGAACATCACGGACGCGTACTCAAATGCGAGCGTCGCCTTCCCGAACCCCGGCGGCGCAACGATTAGACGCAGGGCGCCGCGATCCTCGAGGAGCCGCGACAGGAGGCGCGGTCGGCTCCTCAGACGGTCGGGAACCACTCCGTGGGGGCGCCTTCCCTCGCAAGCGCTCTGTTGGATGAAACGGGTCATGGACATCTCCTTCTTCTGTCGGCCCTCGCTAACAACAGATCGCACCTTACGAAGCCCCAACCGTCCGGGCAACCAGCAAGGAGCATAAGGCCGCCGATCCCCTTCCATTGCCGCCCGGACAAACCGCCCGCAACATACAGGCAGCCTCGCAAAAGGCACCCGCAAGCACAAGGAACGCGCGAGGAAGGCCCGCGGCAGGCGTCTCCAGTCATCTGCGAAAAAGCTCCAGCGCCATTCGCGCTCCATGCAAGCGACAAGCAGTCGAACGGCACCCGCGCGACGGGCTCTCGCCGTCCTCTCGCGCCGCCGGCAGAAAGCCGCCAGCGCCCGTTGCCGCCCCAGGAGGGACGGCGCCGACAAGAAACAGGGACGCCGCCACGGTTTCTCCACGGTTCGCGCGAGAACATTTCCGCGAAACCGTGGGGGTCGGCGCGGGCGTCAGGCGAGAGCACTTCCGCGAAACCGCGGCGGTCGGCGCGGGCACAAGAAAAGACCCCTCCGCCGTTGCGGAGGGGTCTCTCTTCTCGGAATGCGCGCCTCGCGCCCCTTGCCTTCCTGCGCGCTGCCGCGCCGGCCCAATCGCCCGTCGGACGCCCTCGGAGCTTTAAGCCTCGTCGCCCTGGGCCGCCTCGCGGCCGAGCAGCTTGGCGATGCGATCGGAGTACTGCAGGTTCTCAAGCCCCGCCTCAGCGGCCAGGTCGATCACCGGCGCGTCGTTCCACAACGCCTCCAGGCGGTAGTACTCGCGGGTCTCGGGCATGAACACGTGCACGACGATGTTGCCGTAATCCAGAAGCGACCAGCTTCCGTCGGCGGACATCTCGCGGTGGATGGGCTTGATGGACGCCTCCTCGCGCAGCTTGTCTTCGATCTCGTCGATGATGGCGTCCACCTGGCGGGAATTGGCGGCGGTGGCGATAACGAAGTAGTCGGTCACGCCGATGAGATCGCGCACTTCCTGCACCATGATGTCGGTGGCCTTCTTCTCGTCGGCGGCCTTGGCGGCGATGAGCGCGCACTCGCGCGAGAAGGCGGCCTGCCGCTCTACAGCATCGGTCATAGCTATCCTCACTTTCGGGAACATCAGATTTTGCTTGCATACCTTAGCACAAGTCCCCCGGGAAGAGGCCCGGGAGGGGGCGCGCGGAGACCTCTGAGCGCCCCCTTCCGGAGCTCTTCCCTCCATTGCCTTTGTCGTGTCAAGGTCTTCCGTAGGGAATGGGGTCGGGGTTGGCCTCGGCGCGGTAGACTTCCTGCTCGGGCATATAGGAGTTCCAAATTTCCGTGGTCTTGGAATAGATGGGGTGGCGGCGCTCCATGATGAGCTGGACCCAATAGGCGTACACCTCTAAGAACAGCTCGCGCAGCTCGATCTCGCCTATCTTCTCGCGCAGCTTTTCCACGACCTTGCCCTTGCGCCCCGGCTCCAGCGCATCGGCGATATAGACGATCATGTCCAAGTCGCTCATGCCCGCATCGCCCAGCGTATGGCGCTCGACGGCGGTGAGCACCTCGGGCGGCAGCTCCGGGAAGGCGCGCCCCAAGGCGACGGCGGCGGTGAGGCCATGCAGGACGCGGGGCATGGCGACAAGCTCGGCGTCCAGTTCCATCCCCAGCTCGTCGGCCCGCGCGAGAATGCCCGGGTCGTCATAGCCCTTGTCCCAGTCATGCAGAAGGCCGGCCACCCGGGCCGCCGTCTCGTCGGCGCCGTAGACGCGAGCCAGCTTTTCGGCCGTCTCGGACACGCCGAGGCTGTGCTTGAAACGACGCGGGCCCACCCGCTTCTCCAGCTCGTCACGGCGCGCCTCGTAGAATGCATCGCTACGCCACCCGTCCACCATCGGTCTCCCTTCGGTACAACGATTCCTCTTCAATGATCTTTCGCACGGCCTCAGGCACCAGATAGCGGATGGTGCGCCCCGAGTACACGCGCCGCCGCAGCGCACTCGAGGAAATGTCGAGGCCCGGCACAGCGAAGGGACGCACATCGAATCCGTGCTCGCGCAGATCGCGCAAGGCCTGCTCCCCCAGCTCGAAACCGGGCCGTGTGGCCGCCGCGAACGCCGCGAGGTGTGCCAGTTCGACGCTCTTTCGCCATCGGGGCAGCGTGAGGGCCGCGT
This sequence comes from Adlercreutzia sp. CNCM I-6215, assembly GCF_977072315.1. Taxonomy (NCBI): domain Bacteria; kingdom Bacillati; phylum Actinomycetota; class Coriobacteriia; order Eggerthellales; family Eggerthellaceae; genus Adlercreutzia; species Adlercreutzia sp. CNCM I-6215. Next base: position 172,317 of record NZ_CDRVMA010000002.1, read on the forward strand.
CGGCGCCGACGATGAAGACGAGCTCCACCCCCGGAAGCTCCTCGCGCAGCTCGCGCAACGTGTCCACGGCGTAGGTGACGCCGGGGCGCTCTACCTCCAGGGCGCTCACGGCGAAGGCGGGGTTGCCAGCCACGGCGGCGGCCACCATGGCCAGCCGCACCTCGCCGGCGGTCACAAGACGATCCTGCTTGAAGGCGGGACGGCCCGTGGGCACGAACAGCACCGCATCGAGGTTCGCAGCCTCGAGGGCCTCCTCGGCACAGGCGAGATGCCCCAGGTGAGGGGGGTCGAAGGTGCCCCCCATGATACCCAGCCGCGCGAGCGTGCCCGTCCGTGCCCGCTGCGCCAGCGCGTCCACGGCGCCGTCCATCGCCCTTAGGCCCTCACCTGGCCCGCGCCGCGCAACACGTACTTGTAAGAGGTGAGCGCGTCGGCGGCAAAGGGCCCGCGGGCGTGGATCTTCTGGGTGGAGATGCCGATCTCGGCGCCGAGGCCGAACTGGCCGCCGTCGGTGAAGGCCGTGGAGGCGTTGGCGTACACCGCCGCCGCGTCCACCTGGGCGAGGAAGGCGTCCTGGGCCGCCTCGTCGGAGGCGACGATGGCCTCGGAGTGCTTCGTGCCGTAGCGGTTCACGTGGTCGATGGCCTCTTGCAACCCTTCCACGCACTTCACCGCCAGCTCGGGCCCCAGATACTCGGTCTCCCAGTCGGCCTCGTCGGCGAGCACGACATCGGGCGCGTCGCCGGCCGCGGAAAGCCCGGCCGCCTCGGCGATGGCGAGCACGCGCGCATCGCCGTGGACGAGCACGCCGGCCTCCTTCATGTCCGCGAGAATGGGCGGCAGCACCGCATCGGCCACCGCCGCATCCACCAGAAGGGTCTCGGCGGCGTTGCACACCCCGTAGCGGCGGCACTTCGCGTTCTTGATGATGTCGCGGGCCATCGCGGGGTCGGCGGAAGCATGCACGTACACGTGGCAGTTGCCCGTGCCCGTCTCGATGACCGGTACTTTGGCGTGCTCCACGCAATGGCGGATAAGGCCCGCGCCTCCTCGGGGAATGAGCACGTCCACCAGGCCGTGCAGCCCCATGAGCACATCGGTGGCCGCCCGATCGGTGGTGGTCACCGCGCAGATGGAGCCCTCCGGCAGCCCCGCTTCCACGGCAGCCGCGGCCAGCACGTCGGCGATGACCTCGTTGGAGCGGGCCGCAAGGCTGCCGCCCCGCAGGATGCACGCGTTGCCGGACTTCACGCAGACCCCGGCAGCGTCGGCGGTCACGTTGGGCCGGGCCTCGTAGACCATGGCCACCACGCCGAGGGGCACCGACACGCGCCGAAGCTCGATGCCGTTGTAGAGGGTCGATTCCAGCGACACGACGCCGAGCGGATCGGGCAGCGCCGCCACCTCCTCCAAAGCGTCGGCCATAGCAAAGACGCGAGGCTCGTCCAGCATGAGCCGGTCCAGCAGCGCCTCGGTGGTGCCGGCCGCCCGGGCCGCCTCCATGTCCTCGCCGTTGGCCTCCACGATGGCCGGCGCCTGCGCCCGCAGGGCCGCCGCCATGGCGAGCAGCGCCCCGTTGCGCTCCTCGGTCGTCGCCTGAGCCAACTTCACGCTCGCCGCTTTTGCGAATTTCGCCAGCTCGCGCACTTCCTCTTCCAAAGTCATGGGCCTCTCCTATTCGAATAGAACCAGTTCGTCGCGATGGATGACGGGGCGGTCGGCCAGCACGGCCAGGATGGCGTTGCTCGCCACCTCCTCGCGGCTGCGCCCGCAGGCCAGCTTCAGAAGGTCGCTCGCCGCCGCGGCACGGCCCCGCGCGAACACGTGCCCCGTCTCGTCGGCCACGTCCACGATGTCATCCAACCCGAAGTCGCCCTCCACGGCGCGAATGCCCACGGAAAGGAGCGACTTGCCGCGCATCACCAGAGCATCGCGGGCCCCCTCGTCCACGACGACGGTGCCGTGCACGGAGTCCCCGAGCGCGATCCACAGCTTCTTGGCCGTGATCTCGTGGGGGCGATCCGGCGCCGTGAACAGCGTGCCGACTGCCTCTCCGGCAGCGGCCTGAGCGATGCAATCCGCGCGCCTCCCCTGGCAGATGACCATGGGGATGCCTGCGGCCATGAGCACCCGGGCCGCCTTGATCTTCGTGATCATGCCGCCGCTTCCCACGCCGGACACCGCGCCGCCGGCCGCAGCCAAGATGTCGCGGCCGACGCGATCCACGACGGGAATGAGCGTGGCCGCCGGATCGATCTGCGGGTTCGCCGTGTACAGCCCGTCGATATCCGAGAGGATCACCATGAGGTCGGCGTCGATGAGGCAGGCCACGAGCGCCGCCAAGGTATCGTTGTCGCCGAAGCGGATCTGCTCGACGGACACCGTGTCGTTCTCGTTCACGATGGGCACCACGGACAGCTCCAGAAGCCGGTCAAGCGTATCCCGCGCGTGCAGGTAGGCCGAGCGGTCCGCCGTGTCGCGCCGGGTGAGCAGCACCACGCTCGTCAGCATGTCCTGCGCCCCGAAGGCCTCGGCATAGGCCGTGGAAAGGGCGCTCTGCCCCACGGAGGCCGCCGCCTGCAGGCTCGGCATGTCCGTCGGGCGCTTGGCGATGCCCAGTGCCTCCAGGCCGCAGGCAATGGCCGCCGACGTGACGATGACCACGTCCCATCCGGCCGCGCGAACCCGCGCCACCTGATCGGCCAGATCGTTCAGAAACCCGTAGTCGATAGAACTCTCGGAGGTGGTGAGGGTGGCCGAGCCGATCTTCACCACCAGGCGCTTGCGCCTGTGCGTCGCGTCGCTCATCAGATATCCAGCTCCTGGTAGACGTCCACGGCACCGGCCGTGGGAGATTCGAAAGCGAACGAGAAGCCGAGGATGCGCACCTCGTCCCCGTCGCGGGCGCCGGCCTTCTCGAGGGCCGTATCGACCCCCATGCGCTTGAAGCGGTGCTGGAAGAAGGCCACGGCCTCCTCGTTCTCCCAGTCGGTCTGCACCACCATGCGCTCCACCTGCACGCCGGAAACGCGCCAGGCGCCGGGGCCCTCGGAGATGATGTCGAAGCGCTTCTCGCGGGCCTCGCGGCGCAGCTCCCACACGTGGTCGTACTGCATGTCGGATGCCGCCTGCTCGCGGGCCGCCTCGCGCAGGGCGTGCACCTTGGTGGCGATGGCGGCCTTCAGCGAGTCCACGCCGGCGCCCGTCAGCGCGCTTATGCGGTAGAGCTTCGGATCGATGGGGCTTTCCACGAACTCGTTGCCCCCGGCCGCGGCAATGGAGTCCTCGCGCACCCGGGCGGCCAGCGCCTCGCAGGCCTCCTCGGTGCCGGGCACGTCGATCTTGTTGGCCACGACGATGCGGGGCCGCGCCGCCAGCTCGTCGGCGTACAGGGCCAACTCGTTCTTGATGATCTCGTAGTCCTCCAAAGGATCGCGGCCTTCCCAGTCGCCGGTCAAATCGACGACCTGCACGATGAGGGCCGTGCGCTCGATGTGGCGCAGGAACTCGTGTCCCAACCCGCGGCCCTCGGAGGCCCCTTCGATGAGCCCCGGGATATCGGCCACGACGAAGGAGAGGTCGCCCGAGGTGGCCACGCCGAGGTTGGGAACGAGCGTGGTGAACGGGTAGTCGGCGATCTTCGGCCGCGCGGCGCTCATCTTCGCGATGAGCGAGCTTTTGCCCGCCGACGGCATGCCCACCAAGGCCGCATCGGCCATGAGCTTCATTTCTAGCTCGATCCAGCGCTCCTCGGCCGGCTCGCCCAGCTCGGCGAAGGCCGGGGCGCGACGCGTGGAGGTGACGAAGTGGATGTTGCCGCGGCCGCCCATGCCGCCGCGCGCCACGGTGACCGACTCGCCGTCGTGGGTCAGATCGGCGATCATCTCGCCCACTTCCCCCTCTTCCTCGAAATACTCGCGCACGACGGTGCCCACGGGCACCTTCAGCACGAGATCCTCGCCGGTAGCGCCGTGCATGCGGCTGCCGCGGCCATGGGTACCGCGCTCGGCCTTGAAGTGGTGTTTGAAGCGGTACTCGATGAGCGAGGAGACCGAGGCGTCGGCCACAACGATGACGTTGCCGCCGTGACCGCCATCGCCGCCGTCGGGGCCGCCCTTGGGCACGTGGGCCTCGCGCCGGAACGACATGCACCCGGCGCCCCCATTGCCGCCCTTCACATTGATGCGAACCTTATCGATGAACATAGGAGCCTTTCCTTACTAGTCAGTGTGCAGATTATCGCACACTCTGCCCAGAATTCCTCTCGGGCGGTGGCGGGAGGAGGCGCTCGCCGCCCGCTGATCGCTTTATCCCCTTCCGAACGCGGCAAAAGAAATAGCGGGGGGAACGCACACAAGTCGGTACCATCCCCGCATCGTTGCTGCTGACATGGAAGCTATTTCTTAACGGCCGCGTTCTCCAGGGGGCGATCAGAGGTCGTCGAGCGCCTCCTCCCGCCACCGCTGCGCGCGTTTTCTTACTGAATACAACAATGCCCCCTGAAACTTCAGAGGGCATTGGGTTACCGTTGATGTTACGCAGTCGTTGAGACTTAAAGCGTTTAGGCGGTCTGCTCGGCCGGGATGACGTGAATCTTACGCTTCTGGCCGCGCGTGAACTTCAGCGTGCCATCGCACAGGGCGAACAGGGTGTCGTCCTTGCCGCGGCCCACGTTCTCACCGGGATGGAAGTGGGTGCCGCGCTGGCGGACGATGATGTTGCCGGTCTTCACAGCCTCGCCGGCGAACTTCTTCACGCCCAGTCGCTGCGCGTGAGAGTCGCGACCGTTACGGGTAGAGCCCAAGCCTTTCTTGTGTGCCATGAGAGATTCCTCCTTAACCCGTTACTCGGCCTTGGCCGTACCGACGGATTCGATCTTCACGCGGGTCAGGTTCTGACGATGACCGCGCAGCTTCTTGTAGTTCTTGCGCTTCTTGAACTTGAAGACCAGCGCCTTGTCGCCCTTGAACTGTTCGAGCACGGTGGCCACGACCTTGGTCTTGGCGGCCTTCTCGGGGTCGGCCTCCACCTTGTCGCCGTCTACCACGCAGATGGCCTCAAGTTCCACCTTGTCGCCAGGCTCGACGTTGAGCTTCTCGATGTTGATCTTGTCTCCGGGGGCGACCTTGTACTGCTTGCCGCCCGTTTTCACGATTGCGTACATGTAAGTTTCTCCTTGAATGTGACTAAACGCAAGGCGATATCTTACCCGACACCCCCGCGCGAGTCAATGATTTTCTCCCGCAAAAACCCGCCGTTCACCGAGCATCTACATATGCAGGAAACGACGGAGTTGCCTTGCGACCCCCGCCGAGCTTCTTTCCTCACCCAGCAGCCCATCGGCCCATCGCGCGCAACTACCGAGCCGCGAGCTTTTCATCTGGAAAATGTGCTTTTTTGTTCAGGCCTCTGACCTGGGAAATCTGGAGTTATACCAGGTCAAACTAGGTGTTTCCCGAAAACAGAAAAGCACATTTTCCAAATTTCGCGAGCCAAAATAGCACGTTTTCCAGATTTGGGCCAAAATGGCACATTTTCCAAAACGAGGAAGAGCCAGGCGGAACACACGAGGAGGGCGCCCCGCGCAGGGGACGCCCTCCCGGAAGGATGACAGCCGGCAGGCTGTTATCGGTACATCCTAGGCTGCTCCAGGCAGAATGAGCATCGCAGCGGTAAGGATCACCATGCAGACGATGCCGAGGACCACGAACAGCTTCGCGCCGAACTTGAGCCAGGTCGAGTACTCGATCTTGGCGAGGGCCAAACCGCCCATGATGGCGCCGGAGGTCGGCGTGAACAGGTTCACAAGGCCGTTGCCGGCGGAGTAGATCATGACCATGGTCTCGACCGAGAAGTTCAGCTGGTGGGCCAGGCCGCCCAGAATCGGGATGGAGACCGTCGCCATGCCGGAGGAGGACGGGATCAGGAAGGACAGGACGATGTAGAGCAGGAACGACAGCGGCGCGAAGATGATCGCCGACATGCCCGCGAGCGCGTTGGCCGCGTTGTTCAGGATCCACATGTCCAGACCGGTGGAGGCCATAAGCACGGTGATGGAGCGGGCCAGCGCGATGATGAGCACGACCGACATCATGTCGGCGGCGCCGTTGATGAACGCCTTCACGAAGCGGCTCTCGGACACGCCGCCGATGACGCCGATGATGAGCGCCATGAGCAGGAACCACGTGGAGGCCTCGTCGAAGTACCACTGGCCCAGAGGAATGCCGGTAAGGAAGCTCGACCAAGCCGGAGTGACCTCCTCCTCGGAGACGGAGACGGCCTCGACGGGCTCGGCGATGGTGGTCGTGGTGGCGCCGTCGTTGGCGTCGTCGATGAAGGTGGCGACCTCCTCGCCGGTCATCGTCGTCGACACTTCCTCATAGGACTGGCCGGCCACAAAGCCATCGAAGCCCAGATCCTCCCAGGGGATGAACGACACGATCATGATGACGAAGGTGAGCGCGAACACGACGAGGGTGGCCTTCTGGCGACCGGTCATCTTCGGAGCCATCTCCTGACCGTCAGCAGCCTCGGCCTCGGAGTCGGTCATGCCCCACTCGTTCATCATATCCTGCTGCTCCTGCAACGACAGGAAGGTGGAGCCCTTGTCGGCCTTCACCTTCTTGGCGTAGCGCATCACGAAGATGATGGAGATGATCGTCGTCGTGAGCCAGAGAATAGCGCCGAGCGCGATGATGATGCCCTGGTTGACGGCAATGCCGATACCGGAGAGCGCATCGACGGCCACGCCCACGGCGAACGGGTTCACAGTCGAGCCCAAAACGCCGCAGCCGGCGCCCAAAAGGACGACCGCCGCGCCGGTCAGGCTGTCGAAGCCGGCGGCCACCATGGTGGCGGCGAGCAGCAGGTAGAAGGGCACCGTTTCCTCGCACATGCCGTAGGTGGTGCCGCCGATGGAGAAGATGAACATCAAAATGGGGATGAGCACGAGCTCGTTGCCCTTGAGCTTGTGCACCAGCGCGGCGATGCCGGCATCGAGCGCGCCGGTCTCGGTGACGATACCGAGGAAACCGCCGAGGATCATAACGAACAGGCACACGCCGATGGCGTCCTGGAAGCCGAAGACCGGCGCGGTGAGCACGCCGGAGAGCGTGGCGCCCTCGATGCCCTCGACGCCGCAGGCGGCCATGATAACGGTAATGACCGCAAGCGCCACCAGGATGATCAGCAAAATAGTGAACGAAGAGAGGCTCGCGCGCTTCTTCTTTTTAGTATCAGCCATGGGAGTTTCTCCTTAAGGGAGAGGCGGCCGATAAGGGAGATCGGCCGCCGTTTGGACAGGAAGAAAGCCTAGATAGCCTCGCGCCAGGCCGGCATGGACATGCAGCGCGGGCCGCCACGGCCGCGGGAGAGCTCGGCCGACGGCATGACCAGGCAGTTGATGCCGTTCTTGTACAGCACGTCGTTGGTGACGTTGTTGCGCTGGTACACCACCACGGTGCCGGGACGGACGCAGAGCGTGTTGGAGCCGTCGTTCCACTGCTCGCGCTCGGCCGCGATGCGGTCGCCGCCGCCGCAGGGGATGAGCTTCACGGGCTGGCCGACGTACTCGGTCAGGATGGACTCCAGATCCTCGTCGCGCTCGCGGATCTTGGTGCCGCCGTTGCCGTCCGGGGTGATCTCGAAGACGGTCAGCGGGCCCATGATGCCGGGATGGATGGTGAACTTGTCGCGGTCGATCTGGGTGAACACCGTGTCCAGGTGCATGAAGGCGCGGGACACCGGGATGTTGAACGCCAGGATGGTGTCGATGGTGGACGTCTCGTCGCTGAACACGTTGTGGGCCAGCTGATCGATGGCGTCGGGCTCGGTGCGCTGGGAGATGCCGATGGCCAGCACGTGGTCGTTGATGTTCAGCACGTCGCCGCCCTCGATGTGGAAGGTGTTCTCGCGGCTGTAGTACTGCGGCACGTCCTTGAAATCCGGATGATAGTTGAAGATGTAGTCGCCGTAGATGGTCTCGCGGTTGCGCGTCTGGCTGTACATGCGGTTGATGGACACGCCGTTGCCGATCATCGCGAACGGGTCGCGGGTGAAGTACAGGTTCGGCATCGGGGCGCACACGAGCTTCGTGCGGTCGGACACCATGTCCACGAGCAGGTTGGTGTGCTGCTGCGGCAGCTCCTGCAGGTTGATGCCCGCCATGGTCTTCATGACCATGTCCTTGGTGCCGGTGTACTCGCTATTGATGTAGTCCTTGATGATCTGGGTGTACAGGTCGGTGCGGATGCCCGCCTCGTAGATCCACTGGTCGAGGAACTTCTCGCGCAGGGCCGGGTCGGTGTCCAGGGCCTCGGCCATAAGGTCCTCCAGATAGACGACCTCCACGCCCTCCTCGCGCAGAATGCCCGCGAAGGCGTCGTGCTCGGCCTGAGCGACCTCCAAGAACGGGATGTCGTCGAACAGCAGCTCCTCCAGCGTGTTCGGGGTGAGGTTCAAAAGCTCGTTCCCCGGGCGATGAAGGATAACCTTCTTGAGGTTGCCGATCTCGCTCTTGACGTTTACTCCTTGCATGTGACTCTCCGATCTGGCGCGTCCGCGCCACTCGATTGCCGGCTGCCGCGGTTTCCCTCCACGGCCACGCGAGTCCCGAAGGAACTGGCTCGCGATTTCATGAATCCAATGTGCAGGAACTATGAAGTTTGCGAAAGGTCTAAACCAGTTGTAGCTCGGCCCCATCAGCCAAACGCTTTCCTACGGGTTTCTTCTACAACCAACCTAAACCGCAGGTCACTTACGCTTTTTAAAAACTCTGATTATTGACTTTTCGTCAGGTAATTAAGCGCTGTTACCGTTTCGTAAGCTTTCTGCTCAAGAGTTTTCGCCCGGGCGCGTCTCCACAACTCTCCTTCGAGCGACGCATTCGGGGAACGCAGAGCGCCATCCAGGCCCCCATCGCTCTCGACGGCTTCCCCCGGCCCTCGAAATTCCCCGCGAAGCGATATAATGAGCTTAAAAAGAGGGCCTGATGCAGGCTGGCTGGAACGAAGGGGTCTATGGGACTGGCGATTTTTTACGAGACACTCTTGGTTATTCTCGTCTCGGCACTGACGGCGGCGGTTTGCCTTTCCTCGTATCTGGTAACGAAGCGGAAGACGATGCTGTTCGCCTGCATCGCGTTCATGTTCTACTTCTTCGACGTGGCCTCCATCCTGCAGGACGACTATGCGGCGCGCGAGCTGGCCTCGGGGCTGACCCAGGAGTACTATTTCATCCGCTCGCTTTACACGATGGTCACTGGAGCCGGCTTTCTCGGCGCCTTCTGGTTCATGGTCTGCGAGTACATCGGCGAATGCCGTCGCAGCATCCGCATCACGCCCATCGTCGTTTATGCCGCCCTCTCGCTGATCCTGCTCGCCATCTCCGGCGAGAGCAAGGTGCTGAGGTTCTGCTATTACAGCTGCCGCGCCGCCTTCATGTTCTGGATCCTGGCCTATGGCGCCGTTCACTACCTGCGTACGAAAGACCCGGTCGAGCGGCAACGACTTGGTCGCTACAAGAACCATTGCATCGCTCTCGCCCTACTCGGAATGGTCATGGTAGCCGAGGACGCGCTGTTCTTCCTCGTGCTTTCCACCGACACGATCACGATAGGACCGTTCACGTTCTCGGCGGAGCGAAACTACGCCGAGAACGTGCTCATGATGGTCTGTGCAGCCATGACCTGCTGGTTCGCCCTGCGTCAGCTGGATATTCACTCCAACAAGGCGCCCGTGGTGGACGACACCCTCCGCTATCGTCAGACAGCCGAGGATCTGCTCGTCTACGCCAAGCGCCACCAGCTGACGGCCCGCGAGCAGGAGGTGCTCGACTACATCCTGCGCGATCAGGACAACCAGAACATCGCCTCGGCGATGTCGCTCTCCCCGTCCACCGTGAAGGTGCACGTGCACAACATCTTGCAAAAGACGGGGCATACCAACCGCCAGGAGCTCATCCAGGATTTCTGGAAGACGGTGTAAGGGACTCCTCTGACTGGGAGGTCGGGACGAGGTATCCCCAGCCCGCTGCGCGCTTTATCCCCCTGCGAACGCGGCTAGTGCGCTTCGGCCCAGGTGGGGCCCCAGCTGACATCGGCGATGAGGGGTACCTTCAGCTCGACGACGCCCTCCATGACCTCTTTCACCATGGCGGCCAACCGCTCCACTTCCCCAGCCGGCACCGAGAAGTCCAGCTCGTCGTGCACCTGGATCATGAGCTGGGCCTCAAAGTCCTCGGCCAGAAGACGGCGCTGCACCTCGTTCATGGCCATCTTGATGATGTCGGCGGCGCTCCCCTGCATGGGATGGTTCATGGCCGTGCGCTCGCCGAAGGCCCGCTGCTGGCCGTTGGAGCTCTTCAGCTCGGGAATGTGGCGCTTGCGGCCGAGCATGGTCTCGGCGAAGCCGCGCTCGCGGGCCTCGGCGACGGTCTCGTCCAAGTAAGTGCGCACGCCGGGGTACGCCTCGAAGTAGCGGTCGATCATCTCGCGGGCCTCGGCCACGGGGATGTCCAGCGTCTGGGAGAGTCCGAAGGCCTGCTGGCCGTAGACGATGCCGAAGTTCACCGCCTTGGCGCGGCTGCGCAGCTCCGGTGTCACCGCCTCCACCGGCAGACCGAAGACGCGAGAGGCCGTGGAGGCGTGGAAATCCGCCCCGGAGTTGAACGCCGCTACCAAGTGCTCGTCGCCGGACAGATGCGCGAGCAGGCGCAGCTCGATCTGCGAGTAGTCCGCCGACAGGAACAGCTCGCCCGCCCGCAGCGGCACGAAGCAACTGCGGATCTGGCGGCCGAACTCGGTGCGCACGGGAATGTTCTGCAGGTTCGGGTCGGATGACGACAGGCGCCCGGTCGTGGTGACCGTCTCGTTGAACTGGGTGTGCACGCGACCGTCGGCGGCCCGCATACGGGGCAGGGCGTCAATGTAGGTGTTCTTGATCTTCGAGAACTCGCGGTAGCGCAGGATGAGGTCGGGCAACGGATGGATGGCCGACAGCTCCGTGAGCACCTTGGCGTCGGTGGAGTACCCGCGCTGGTTCTTCTTCACCGGGGGCAGTTCCAGCACCTCGAAGAGGATGTGGGCCAGCTGCTTGGGGGAACTCAAGTTGAAGGGCTCGCCGGCCAGTTTGTAAATCTGGGCCGTGAGACCGTCCACCTCGGCCTGGGCCTCGCGCCCCAGCGCCTCCAGGCGCTCCGCGTCGATGGCGGCGCCCACGCGCTCCATGACGGCGAGCACCCCCACGAGCGGCAAGTCGATGTCGGCGTAAGCGTCCCAGCTGCCGTCCTTCTTCAGCGCCTCCTCCAAGAGCCCCTTCAGCAGACGAGCCGCCGTGGCGCGGATGGCCGCGCGCTCGGCGTCGGTTTCGGCCTCGGGCAGCGTGGAGGCGGCCAGGGCCTCCATGAGCGAGTCGTAGGTGTAGGCGGAAAGCGACGAGTTCAGCACGTAGCCCGCCACGGACAGGTCGAAGCCGTCGGCAGAGAGCACCTCCCCATCGCTCACGAGAGCCGGCTCGGCGGTGTCGGCCGGGTACACCCGATGCAGCTCCGCCTTCACATCCAGGGCCACGAACGAGCCTTCCCGAACCACCTGGGCGAGCAGCGCCAGCGCGTCGTCTCCCACCGCGACGACCGTTGCCTCGTCGGTGGCGAACGCGCCGGTCGCCCCCTCGTCGAACAACGACACCTGCTCCGGATCGACGAAGGCGACGCCGATGGTCTCCCCCGCCTTCACGGCCCGAACGACCTCGGCCGCGCCGGCGTCCCCCTCGAGCACCGGCGCCACTTCCAATTTCGCCTCGCGCGAGGGCGGCTCGGCATCGATCATGGCCAGCACCCGGGCCAAGGGGCTCGCCAGCTGGTACTTGCCGAACGCCTCCTCCACGTCCGCCGCGTCGAAGGCGGGAAAGCTCACCGCCTCCAAGTCGAGGGGGAAGTCCAGATCGGTCACGATGGTCGCGATCTCCCGGGACAGAAACGCCGTCTCGCGGTTGTTCTCGATGTTCTCCTTCTGCTTGCCCTTGAGCTCCCCCACGTGCTCGTAGATGCCCTCCATCGACCCGTAGGTCTGCAGAAGCTTCGTGGCGGTCTTGGGCCCGATGCCGGGCACGCCGGGGATGTTGTCGGAGCTGTCGCCCATAAGCCCCAGGTAGTCGATGAACTGGGCGGGCGTCACGCCGTAGCGCTCCTCCACCTCGGCCGGCCCGTTGATGGTCACGTCCGTGATGCCCTTCTTCGTGGTCACGATGCGCGTCAACTCGCTCGCCAGCTGGTAGGCGTCCTTGTCGCCGGTGACGAGCAGGGTCTCGTATCCCAGCGCCTCGTCGCGGGCGGCAATGGTGCCCAGAATGTCGTCGCCCTCCCAGCCGGGCACCTTCACCACGGGGATGGCCATGGACTCGAGCAGCTCCTGAATGACGGGGAACTGCACGTGCAGCTCCTCGTCCATGGGCGGCCGCTGCGCCTTGTACTGGGCCATGGCCTCGATGCGGTGCACCGGCTTGCCGGCGTCGAAGGCGCACACCACCGCGTCCGGCGAGGCCATCTCGATGAACTTGCAGAGCATGGTGAGGAAGCCGAAGACGGCGTTGGTGGGGGTGCCGTCCTTGGCGGTCATGGGCGTCTGCACCGCATGGTAGGCACGATGCATGAGCGAGTTTCCGTCGATAACGGCAATCTTTTTTGACATTTCGAGCCTTTCGGGTCTTAGGCGTTCCACAAATAGCCGACGCCGCGCACCGTCTCCAGGCGCTGAGCGAGCTCCGGGCCGAGCTTGGCGCGAACGCGGCGCACGTGGACGTCCACGGTGCGGCTGCCGCCGTAGTAGTCGAAGCCCCACACGCGGCGCAGCAGCGCGTCTCGGGAGTAGGTGCGGCCCGGATGGGTGACGAGGAAGGCGAGCAGGGCGTATTCCAAATAGGTGAGGTCCACCGGCTCGCCGCCGACCTTCACCTGGTAGGTGGCAAGGTTCACGGTCATGTTGTCCACGGTGATGTAGTCGGCCGAACTGCCCTCGTTGCCGGGCCACAGCAGCTGTCGAATGCGGGTGGCGCACTCGGCGGCGCTCGCCCCGTGCACGACGAAGTCGGCCTTGCAGGACACCGGCAGACGGAACTGGGCCAGCTGGTCCTCGTTCACGATGACGAGCATGGCAGTGGCACCTTCCTCGGCAAGCGCCGCCTCCACCGAGGCCACCGTGCCCAGAGCGTCGCCCCGGGCCTCGTAGATGACCAGATCGTGGCTCGGGTGCGCCGCGAGCAGCTTCTTGAACTGCACCGATGAGCCCGCAGCCACGTCTACGTCCAGCTTCGAGAGCACCTGCTGGAACTTGTGGGCGTTGTCGAGGCTGTCGGCGATGAAGATAATCGTTTTGCGCTGCATGCTACAACACCGCCAAATTGCGCTCGAGCTCCCACGCGGTCACGATACCCTGGTAGGCCTCCCATTCCTCGCGCTTGGTGCGCACGAGGTAATCGTGGATGTGCTCGCCCAAGGTCTCGCGCATCAGCTTGCTCTCCGCGAAGCGCTCCACGGCCTCGCCGAGGGATTCCGGCAGCGTCTCGATGCCCCGGGCGCGATGCTCGTAGCGGGTGCAGCCGATGGGCGCGGCCTCGTCGGCCGGGGGCATCAGCTCAAGCCCCTCCTCGATGCCCGCCAGCCCCGCGGCCAGCATGACGGCGAAGGCGAGATAGGGGTTCGCCGCCGGGTCGGGGCTGCGCAGCTCCACCCGGCAGGCCGACTCGCTGTTCGGGCGATAGCCCGGGATGCGCACCAAGGTCGAGCGGTTTCGCGCGCCCCAGCTGATGCAGGTGGGCGCCTCCCCTCCCGGCTGCAGGCGCTTGTAGGAGTTCACGTACTGGTTCGTGACCAGCGTGTACTCCGGCGCGTACTTCAGAAGGCCGGCGATGTAGCTCTTCGCCGTGGCCGACAGGTTGTACCCGGACGGATCGTCCGGGTCGAAGAACACGTTGTTGCCGGAGCGATCCATGAGACTCTGGTGCACGTGCATGCCGTTGCCGGGAGCATCCGCCATGGGCTTGGGCATGAACGAGGCGTACACCCCGTGCTTCATGGCGATTTCCTTCACCACCTGCTTGTAGGTCATAACGGCGTCGGCCATGGAGAGCGCATCGGCGTAGCGCAAGTCGATCTCGTGCTGGGAAGGGCCCTTCTCGTGGTGGGAGTACTCCACGGGAATGCCCATCTTCTCCAAAGTGAGCACCGTGTCGCGGCGCAGATCGGAGGCGGAATCGAGCGACGTCAGGTCGAAGTAGCTGCCATGATCGAGCACGTCGGTGCCCTCGGCGTCCTTGAAGTAGAAGTACTCCAGCTCGGGCCCTACGATAAACGAGTAGCCGTCCTCGGCGGCGCGGCGCACCACCCGCTCCAGCACATGGCGCGAATCTCCCGCGTAGGGCTCCCCCTCCGGCGTGCGGATGTCGCAGATCATGCGGGCCACGGCGTTGGCCTGGGGACGCCAGGGCAAGATCTCGAAGGTGGAAGGGTCGGGAAAGGCCAGCATGTCCGACTCCTGCGCCGCCGAGAAGCCCTCGATGCAGCTGGCGTCGAAGCCCATGCCCTCCTCGAAGGCGCTCTCCAGCTCGCCGGGCACCACCGCGAAGGACTTCATGTTGCCCAAGACGTCGGTGAACCAGAAGCGAACGAAGTGAACATCCCTGCTCTCAACCGTTTTCAGGACGAAGTCCTGCTCCGGATTCGCAACCATATCTACTCCCATCGGTCGCGTTGCGTTCAACTCCCTAGCATTATAAAACCGCGCCCGCTCCCCTTTGCGGGAATTCACAGGACGGCAAAAGAAAAGGCCCGCCGCACCGGAGTGCGAGCGGGCCTTGCGTTCACCGAATGCGACGACGAGCTACTCGGCGGCCTCCACGGCCTCGGTCACCTCGGCGTCGGTCAGCTCCACGCCGGGAGCCTCCTCGGCGGTGCCGGCGGCAGCGGCGTCTTCCATGGCGTCAACGTCGGCCTGAGCCTCGGCGCGGGCGGCCTCCTCGGCGGCCTTGGCGGCATAGGCGGCGGCGCGCTCGGCCTTAGCGGCGGCCTTGGCCTCGCGCTCGGCCTTCTTGGCGGCCTCGCGCTCGGCGATCTGAGCGGCGCGCTCGGCCTTCTTGGCGGCCTCGCGCTCGGCCACGACGTCCTTAGCGGCGCCGAAGCGGTCGGCGAAGCGCTGGACGCGTCCACCGGTGTCGATGAGCTTCTGGGTGCCGGTGTAGAACGGATGACAGGCGTTGCAGATGTCGATCTTCAGCTCGGGCTTGGTGGAGCGGGTGGTGAAGGTGTTGCCGCAGCTGCACTTCACGACGCAGTCCACGTACTCCGGATGAATACCTTGCTTCATTGGGTTCTCCTAACTTCCTTGGTTTCCGACCAAGGGGCCGAATGCGGCTTGGTTTCCGACCAAGCCCTGAGACAAGCTTGTCTATATTAGCATCGTTTTCCCCGAATGCAAGAAAAAAGACCCGCGCAACACGGGTCTTTCTCATTTCGCTCCGCGAGCGGGCGTTTAGATCTCGGTCACCCACAGGCCGTGGAGGTTGCAGTGCTCGTAGACCTTGAGCGGCGTCTCGCCCTCGGCGATGACGAACTCGGCGTGGGGCGCCTCGCCCGGGGCGAGCGGGTGAATCTGGTAGCCCTTGTCGGTCACCAGGCAGATGAACTGGATCCAGTGTTCCTCCAGCATGGGATGATCCACCGAGCCGACGTTCACGACGACCTTGTTGCCCTCGACCTCGACGGCGGGCACGTGCTTCTCCAGGGCGGCGTCCTGGGAGCCGGCGACCAGCTCAACCATCTTCTCGCCGCAGCACACCAGCGGCACACCCGCGTCGAAGACCTTAACGGCAATGTTGCCGCAATGCATGCACTTGTAGAATTTCACGTCCATGTTCTACCTCATATCTCTTGTAGCTGCTCGTTACAAAGAGCCGCAGACGCGCTGTCCGCAGCCTTGAAATATTGTACTGGAAGGAGTGCCACCCCGATTTCCGCAACGCCGGGTGACACCACGTCGTTACAAGAAAACCCGATGGAGCGCCTAAGCCGCATCGCCAGGGACAGACGGCGGCTGAATCTCCTGCGGTCCGGCCTGGGGATGCCGCGTCCTCGCCGCATAGATGAGCAACGCGATACCGGCCACGATGAGCGGTGCCGAGAGCACTTGGCCCATGGTGAGCCAACCGCCCCACAGGTATCCCAGTTGCACGTCGGGCTCGCGCACGAACTCGATGAGGAAGCGGAAGATGCCGTAGAGCACCAGAAATGCGCCGAGGAAGGTGCCCTGGGGCCTCGGTGGCCGCTTGCGCGAGAGCGCGAACAGGACGCAGAAGATGACGATCCCCTCCAGCACCGCCTCGTAGAGCTGGCTGGGATGCCGCGGCATCATGCCGGCCGCGCCGCCGAACACCACGCCGAGCGGCCCGTCGGTGGGCGCGCCCCACAGCTCGCCGTTCACGAAGTTGGCGCAGCGGCCGAAGAACAGGCCAATCGGCGCCGCAATGGATCCCAAGTCGGCCAACGTGAGAAACGGGATGCGCGTCATACGGGCAGCTACGGCGCCGCCGATAAGCAGCCCCACGAGACCGCCATGGAAGCTCATGCCCCCCTGGTTGAACGCGAGTATCTCCAGCGGATGGGACAGGTAGTAGCCGTCGCCGTAGAACAGCACGTATCCGATGCGCGCACCCAGCACCACGCCGACGATGGCGCAGACCATGAGCGTAAGCAGGTTGTCCTCGCTCATGCCGAGCTTCCAGCGCTTCGCCACGAAGTAGATGATGGCGGCGGCGCAGACGAACCCGAGCACGTAGGCCAGGCCGTACCAGCGCACCACCAGAGGCCCCAGCGAGAAGGCGATGGGGTCGAGCCCCTGATAAATGTCGTTCAGCATTACGATGTTCCCTCATGGGCGCCCATACCAGCACCCAGCTCGATAGCGGCAAATACAACTTCCTCCCGCAACTCGGGCGGAATGGTCAGAAGCGCCGAGATGCGGGCGGCGCAATGGGGGCAGGTCAGCGTGAACAGCGCCAGGTCGGAGCGCAGGGCCATGAGCGACTCGTAGGATCGCACATCGACGTCATCGGCCCCGCAGGCCGGACAGGTCACCTTCGCTTTCACCGCTCTCACCGCCTTCGCTCGCGCTTGAACCTTTACCGAACCGCATTGTAGCAGAGCCCCTCGACAATCACGCAAAAGCAAGCCCTCTCACCCAACCGCCTTCTCGTTCTTTGCAAAAAGTCGAGAGAAAATGGTCACAAAATCGAGTTCTGGGTTCGGCTGAACCCTAAAGAAGGCCTTACATCGACGAGATTCGCCCTTGATTTGCGAGAAATTAATTCAATACATTAATTTCTCCTCTTCCAAATTCCCGTTTAGAACCCAAAAGTCGATTTTGTGACCATTTTTCTCGAAACCTATGTCGAAACCTAAAGAAGGAAGCGGTTGCGGCCGCTGAACTTGTCGCGCGTGCGGGTCTCCGGATCGATATCCGGCCCGTTCACAAGGAAATGCTCGCAGAAGCGGCACACCTGCTTGACCGCCGCGTCGTAATCGCGATTCGGGTTTAGAAGCACCCCGAAGTCCTCGCACACCACATGGGTCGGTCGATGGCACGCCGCGTAATGGCAGTCTGCCGGGCACGGCTCCCCCGGCACGTTGTGCGGACAGCGCCCCTGCATCTCGTCATCGCACCCGCGACGGCTCCAGCACCCTTCCATACACCAGCCTCTCATCTCTACGAACAAACGCTTAATTGGCAAAGTCAGCGAGAGGCTCTGACGCGTTTCAGATTCGCCCGCCTTTGCACCAAGTTGGCTTCGGCCAACGCCGCGTGCAAAACAAGGGTGAATATGAAATGCGTCAGAGCCTCGCAGCGTCGAGTGGTCCGTGTGGCCGTCAGGCCGCACGGAACAGATTACATCGCCGGCACCACGGAGGTAACGCCGGGCACGCGCTCCTTCAGGATGCGCTCGACGCCATTGGCGAGCGTCATCTGGGACATGGGGCAGCCCTTGCAGGCACCCTGCAGCTCCACCGTGACGACGCCGTCGTCGGACACGTCCACCAGCTGCACGTCGCCGCCGTCGGCCTGCAGGCTCGGGCGGATCAGCTCCAGCACCGCGGCCACATCGGACTTCTCAACCATGAGTCACTCCTATCGTGAGAGGTTTCCTATATCGGCCAGCATCATAACACAGAGGGCGCCTAGCCGATCCAGTCGGTGCCGATGATCACCAAAACGTTGGTGTCGAAGGTATAGAAGTCACCGCCGTTCACCACCCGTCCCGCGGACAGGTCGCTCACGATGGCCTTGGCGGCGATTTCGAAGGCCTCGTCCTTGTAGATGACGAGCGTCTCGGGGTACACCGTGCCGTCGTCCACGTTGCCGACGGATTTCACGTCGTAGCCCGCCGAGGTCAGAAGCTCGCCGCAACGGGCCGCCGCGCCCTGGATGCCGCTGCCGTTGCGCACCTCCACGGTGACGAGGCTGCGGTCGACATTGGCGAGGTTGCCCTCGAAACTCTCCGGCGAATTCCCCGCGTTCACCGCTTCCATCATCGCGGCGAGATCCTCGCCGGACACCTCGTAGGTCTCCTCGCCCTCGTCGGAGGTCGTGAGGCGCCCGGGAACCACGGCAGCGTACACCGTCGCCTCGGTGAGGGGGCTGAGAGCATCGCCCAAAGAGATGAGCTGGCCGCTTGTCCAGTCCGTGGAGACGAAGGGCGCGCCGTCGGCTATCACGCTCGGGAAGGAAAGACCCTCGCCCGAGGTGGCGCGCTCGGCCAGATTCACCGTGAACAGGGCTCGCATCTTCGCCTGCATTCCCATTGCATCGCTGTAGTTGGCCGCTCGCAAAAGCGTGAGCGCCTGGGCGCCGTCAAGCGTCTGGGAGCCGGCGGCCAGCACGTGGATGCCGGCCCGGGGGTCGTCCACTTCCTCGGACAGCTCCACCGGCACGCCTCCCACCAGATCAACCAGGGAGGCGAGGCCTTCGGCATCGGTGGAGGCAAAGTGGGCGAACTGAACCCCGAGCAGCGAACCGGCGGCCCGGAGAAGCTCCGCGTCGCCGCCAACCGACGTGGCGTCGCGGAGGGCGTGGCGCTCGCCGTCGGAAAGCTCCACGGACACCGAGGGCGGCAGCGAGATGAAAGTAAGCGTGCGGGCGCCCTCGTCGATGCGCACGGCGAGGTAGGCCGCGTCAGATGCGGAGGGAGCTGCCGTGTTCTTGGCGAGATCGGCGGAGAGCAGCGCGTAATAGGGCGCTCCCTCCTCGGGAGCCGTCAGCGCCTCTTTGGCGTTCGAGTCGCCCAAGGACAGCTGGGAGTCGGACCAGGCGAAGAACGCCGCCGTGCCCGCCACAGCGGCCACCACGACTACGAGCAGGGCAACCGCCCCGAAGAAGATCATCTTGCGGCGGCGCCCCTTGGCCTGAATCTCCTCGGCGTAGCTGCGCCGGGCGCGGCGCCGGGCGTAATCGGAGTCGCTCTCGCCGCTCGTAGCGCCCACGTCCACCTGGTCCACCATGCCGCGGTCAGCTCGGCGGCTGCGGCGTCCATCGGAGAAGTCGACGCGGGCCGGACGGTCGGCGCCGGCAGCGTGGCGCCCCCGAGCGGAGGAGCCGCGTTCCACATGGGAGCCGATCATGGAATCGTTCACGCGTCGGGAGACGCGACGGGTCTGGGAGGCCGAAGGGGCCTTTTTGCCGTGCAGTGCCATGGACGCCCCTAGCGGAGAGAATCCGCGGACACGCGACGGATATCGGCGCCGAGGGAGGCCAGCTTGCCCACGTAGTCCTCATAGCCGCGGTCGATGTGCTCCAAGTGGTGCACGCTCGTCTCGCCGTCAGCCACGATGCCCGCGAGCACGAGAGCCGCGCCCGCCCGCAGATCGGTGGAGGACACGGGCGCCCCTTCCAAATGATCGACGCCGCGCACGATGGCATGGTGGTCGTCCAGCGTCACGTCGGCCCCCATGCGCATGAGCTCGGCGGCGAACATGAAGCGGTTCTCGAAGACGTTCTCCGTGACGACCGACACGTCATCGGCCAGGGCCGCCAGCAGCATGAACTGAGCCTGCAGGTCGGTGGGGAACCCGGGGTGCGGCAGCGTCTGGATGTCCACGGAGGACAGGGGCTCCTCGCGACGCACGGTGATCCAGTCGTCGCCCGTTTCCACATCACAGCCCATGGCCCGAAGCTTCATGATGGCCATGCGCAAAAAAGCGGGGTCGATGCCGTGCACGGTGAGGGGGCCTCCGGTAAGCGCGCCGCCGACGAGAAAGGTGCCCGCCTCGATGCGGTCGCCCACCGTCGTGTGCTCGCAGGGATGGAGCGTCGAGAGCGGCACGCCCTCGATCTCGATGAGCGAGGTGCCGGCGCCGGACACGCGCGCGCCCATGGCGTTGAGCATGTTCGCCAGATCCTCGATCTCGGGCTCGCAGGCGGCGTTCTCGATGGCCGTGTGGCCCTCGGCGGTCACGGCGGCCATGAGCATGTTCTCCGTGGCGCCCACCGAGGGGAACTCGAGGTACACGTGGGTGCCGCGCAGGCCGTTCGGCGTCGTGGCGGCCAGAACGCCGTGATCCACGTCGAACGCAACGCCCAGGGCCTCCAGGCCCACCAGGTGCATGTCGATCTTGCGGGCGCCAATCTGGCAGCCGCCGGGCATGGCCACCCGCGCCTCGCCGAAACGCCCGATGAGCGGCCCCAGCACCGAGATGGAGGCGCGCATCTTCGATACGAGCTCGTAGGGCGTCTCGCAGCTGTCGACGTCGGCAGTGTTTATGCGCAGGGTATGCCCCTCGCGCACCACGGTGGCGCCCAGACGCGCGAGCACCTCGCTCATAAGTTCGATATCGGAAATGAGCGGCACGTTGTGCAGGATCGTCTCCCCCTGTCCCAGAATGGACGCGGCCATGAGCTTCAAGGCCGAGTTCTTGGCGCCGGAGACGCGCACGTCGCCTTTGAGGGTATGGTTTCCCCGAACGATGATGACTTCCTGGTTCATTTCTAGTCCTTTTGCCGGAACGCCCGAGCGCCCCGCGTCATGCAAATATTCACAAGTGCCCCTATTATAGAAAAAAGCCCGCGCACCCGCGCGGGCTTTCCTCCTTTTGGAAATAAATCCATCCAGTTGCGGCTACTCGCCCAGAGCGAAGCGCACGAAACCGGTGATGGCGATCTTCCCGCCCATCTCCTTGGCGCACTCATCGGCGTACTGGGCCACCGTGAGGTCGGGGTTCTTCACGAAATCCTGCTCGGCGAGGCAGTTCTCCTTGTAGAACTTGTCCATGCGGCCGAGCGCGATCTTCTCCTGGATGGCCTCGGGCTTGCCGGACTCGGCGGCCTGGGCCTTGTAGATCTCCATCTCGTGGGCGGCCACGTCGGCGGGCACGTCCTCGCGGGTGGCGGACACCGGGTTCAGAGCGGCCACCTGCATGGCGATGTCGCGGCCGCACTTCTGGAAGGCGTCGGAGGCCGGATCGATGCCCTCGACGTTGAAGGTCACCAGAACGCCGATCTTGCCGCCGCCGTGGATGTAGGCGGACACGGCCTGGGCGTCCACCACGGCCACGCGGGCCAGCTGCGTGTTCTCGCCCATTACATGGATGCAGTCGGTGACGATCTCCTCGACGGTCTCGCCGTCGATGACGGCGGCCTTCAGCGCGTCCACATCGGCCGGCTTCGCGGCAAGCGCCGCCTTGGCGATCTTCTCGGCGTAGGCCTTGAACTTCTCGTTCATGCCCACGAAGTCAGTCTCGCAGTTCAGCTCGACCACGGCGCCGGTGGTGCACGCATCGTTCACGATGGCCATGACGGTGCCCTCGTTGGTGGCGCGCCCGGCCTTCTTGGCGACGGCGGCGAGCCCGCGGGTGCGCAGCACGTCGACGGCCTTCTCCATCTCGCCCTCGGCCTCGGCCAGGGCCTTCTTGCACTCCATCATGCCCGCGCCGGTCATCTCGCGGAGCTCTTTCACCATGGAAGCGGTGATGTTAGCCATGAATTCCTCCTTTGGGGAAAACGGTGGTTCTTACTCGGTCGGGTTACTCGGAAACCGTGTCGGCGACCACGTCGGCAGCGACCTCGGCGCCCGCGCCCTCGGCCACGTCGGCAGCGGCCTCGACGGCCACTTCGGCCACGGCGTCGGCGGCAGCGGCCTCGCCGGCCATCTCGGCGGCGGTCACGTCAGCGCCGGTGCCGGCGATGACGGCGTCGGCCATGAAGTCGGCCAGAAGGCGCACGGAGCGGATGGCGTCGTCGTTGGCCGGAATGCCGTAATCCACGTCGTCCGGATCGCAGTTGGTGTCCAGCGTGCCCACGACGGGGATCTCCAGACGATGGGCCTCGTGCAGGGCGATGCCCTCGCGGTTGGTGTCGATCACGAAGATGGCGTCGGGCACCTTCTTCATGTTGCGGATGCCATTGAGGTTGGTCTGCAGCTTCGCGAGCTCCTTGTGCAGCAGGATCTGCTCCTTCTTCGGAAGCAGCGCCATGCGGCCGTCGGCGTCCATGGCCTCCAGCTCCTCCATGCGCTTCACGCGGGTGCGGATGGTGGCGAAGTTGGTGAGCATGCCGCCGAGCCAGCGGGCGTTCACGTAGGGCATGCCGCAGCGGTTGGCGGCGTCGGCGACGGCTTCCTGGGCCTGCTTCTTGGTGCCCACGAACAGCACGGTACCGCCCTTGCGGGTGAGGTTGCTCACGAAGGTGTAGGCGGCGTCGAGCCCGTAGAGGGTCTGCTTCAGGTCGATGATGTAGATGTCGCCGCGGCTGCCGAAGATGTACGGCTTCATCTTGGGGTTCCAGCGGCGGGTCTGATGCCCGAAGTGCGCGCCGGCGTCGAGCAGCGTGGTAATGCTGACTTTCGTCATGATCACTCCATTCGTTAGTCCTCTGCCCGAGGTCATCCCAGTTCAACCGCAGCCTTTTCCGGTGGCCACTCGCGGTGCCAGTCGCCCGAGCATGTGTGATAATTGCCGCTGCCCATCGCACGCCTGCGAAGACAGCCTGTCTAAAATAGCACAATCCCCCGCAAAAGCAAGGGATTGCGCAAAGAAAGTACGCGCAATTCAACCCAGTCGCTGGGTGTCCCCGCGCGCAGCAAGAAAATCCTCAGCCGATCAGCGAAGTCCCTCTATGCTGCGCTGCTTCAAGGATGCGAGCAGTGCCGCCCGCTCTCCCGCAGCCGCGAGGCGTCCGCGATGCAGGCTGCGCCCCAAGGCGCGGGCGATCTGCCCCGCCAGCTCATCCAACGCCGCAAGCGATGACAAATGCTCCGCCGTCGCCGTGAGCACCGTCACCGACTGGGATTCCAGCTGATTGCGCCTGAGCGCGTCGCGGCGCAACTTCTCCTTTTCCGCATGAAAGGCATCGCTGTCGTATTCCACCGCTATCTTAGCTTCGGGCCAAAATAGATCGGCCACGCGCACCCGCCCCGTCTCCGCATCGAGAGGCAGCACGCGATTCATCTGCGGCTTGGGAAGCCCGTAACCACCGGCTGTCTTCGGAAGGCACAGCATGAGCGCCAACGCGGTCTCCATGGGAGAGGCGGAGCCGTCGACAGCGTAGCGCACCGCACGGGCCATGGCTCGGCCCGCTTTCGAGCTAGCCGATTGCGCGCTAAACCACTCCATGGCGCGAAGACACGAGACCGGAACGGGTCGGTTGCTGCGCGCGCATTCCTGCACTTCTACCCGACTGAGCAATCCGTCCTCGTTGCGACTCAGCTGAGGCACTTCGGCGAGATCGTAGTAATAGGTGGAGCACAGCTCGCAAATCAGCTCGGCGAGCTTCGGCATCGGAAGCTTGAGGGCCAGTTGGAGCACCGCCAGTTCGGGGCCGGCTATCAGCAGCCCTTCCCCAGGGCCGCGAACGAAGGAGCCCTCCGCAGGTGCGGTGCTGCTCAGGCAGCACGTCAAATCAGCCGCCGACAGACGCGACGCCTTGTTGGGCACCATCACACGGATCGGCGCGTCCACCATTCCGGCACCCTGTTCGAGCACCCTCTCGATCACAGGTTTCGACGGCTTGAACGCCATACCGGATTCCGCAGCTTCTGCGTACGCCAGAGCTTCCTCGTATACAACCCCCAGCCGATCGCTCGCCAGCCACCATGCACGCTCTTCAGTGTCGGGATTCCCCAGCGGAGGACGCAGTTTGGGAATCCGATTTCCCATCTCCAAGCTAACAGTTTCCCCGAAGAACAAACCATAAAAGCGATCACATGTCCAGCATTGCGCCGCCGTAAGACCCTCGACAATCGTAGCCATTCCTCTCCCCTTTCGCAACGAAGCCCAGCCGCGCTTCTTAGCCCGCAACAACCGGCATGTAGCACCGGGGCACGATCTCCCGTCGGCAGCACCGGGCCACGACTTCCCGTCGGCAGCGCCCGACACGCAACAATGGGCCATAATCTCCTGTCAGCAACATCCCTGCCAGCAACATCCCTGCCAGCAACATCCCTGCCAGCAACATCCCTGCCAGCAACATCCGACACGCAACAACGGCCACGACCCCCGATTCGACACATTGGACCCGCAGTACCGGGAGCTCATCGCGGAGCCGAATTTGGAAAATGTGCCAATTTGGTCACTTTCAGCGCGGTCATCAATTTCGCCTTTCAGAAAAACACATTTTCCAACTTCTGCTGACCAAAATATCACATTTTCCAAATCTGCCAAATGCGGATCATATATTGCCTTATTCAATCACCTTGTTGAACTGGTATTATTCCATACCTCTATCTTGACTAGCTCAATCGCGCAACAAAAATACTTGGAAAATGTGCTTTTTTGATCGCCGGGAATCGTGGCACGGCATCCTCGACCGTCCCAACCGCACAACAATCCCGAAACCAAAGCAAACGGGAGCTTGCCGCAAACCGAAGCTCTGGCTTGAACGGAGCCCTGGTTTGCTCACCCGATCTGCTCGCGCTCCCGCATCCTCACCCGATCCGCCCATGCCCGGCCTTCGCGTTCTCGCTTGCGCGCTCCCGTTTGCGCGGCCAGTGCGCCAGATGAAAAAGAGCCCGCGCAAAAGCGGGCTCTCGAGGATCATTGCTCTGGCAAGATAGCCTTACTTGTACTGGCTCTCGTGCTTGCGGAAGAAATCGAAGCGCGGAGGGAGTTCGTGGATGCGATGGGCGCCGGCATCAATCTCAATGGCCGGGCACAGCTCGTCGTTGGAATCGAAGTCGTAGTTCCAGCTGAAGAAGTCGCCGAAATCGAAGCTCAGGTAGTCGCAGATCTTCTCGCAGCCGACCGGCACAATGGGATGCATGAGCAGCGTCGCCATGCGCAGCAGGTAGAACGAGTCCACCAGTACCTGGCGCCGCGCATCCGCATCCTCGGACGCCTCGGCGGCCTTGATGCCATCGGCCCACCACTTGTTCGACCAGCGGATGAACTCGTCGCACACCGACATCACGCGGTGCAGCTCCACCTTGTGCATGCGCTCTTCGTAGTCGAGCAGCGCCTCGAAGGCGCGACGGCGCACCTCGGGCGTCACGGCGCCCAGGGGCATGCAGCCGTCGAAATTCTTCTGCGCCTCGTAGAAGCAGCTGCGGGCGAGGCGGTTGAACACGTTGGTGAGCAGCGCCCCCTCCTTGAGCACCGGATCGGCGTAGCGCGGGTCCTCGCGCTTGGCCGGGTCCGGGTCGAAGGGCTTGGGAGAAAAGCCGACGGATTTCTGGTCGAGCCCGAGCGCCAGGAAGTGGGCGCGCAGCTGCTCGGGCGTGTAGTGCTCCAGCAGCTCCTCGCCCGTGGGCGGCTTCACCGCGCCCGACGAGGAGGCCTTCTTCTTGCCAAACAGCATGTGGTGGTTCGCCACGAGCGTGGTCTGGCGCATCTGGGAGTCGGGACCCTCGGCGAACAGGCCGCCGGGGCGCAAAGCCTCCCACAGCGCCGGCTGGGCCACACCGTAGAAGTACAGGTTGTCCTGGCCGATGAACTGGTAGACCCGCGCGTCGTCGGAGCACCAGAAGTCGCGCCAGCTCGTGCGCGGCATCCCCTGCTCGTCGTTGATCGTGATGGTGAACGAGATGGGCGCCCACAGCGATTCGGGCCAGCACCACACCGTGAGCCCCTCCACGCCGTCGATGACGGGAGCGCGCACGCCCCACTCGATGTTGCCGGTGATGCGGAAGGGCACGAGCGTCTTCGAGGTGCGGAAGCGCAGGCCGGCCGCAGCCAGCGCGTCGCGGGCGGCGTCGCGCTCGCCGATGGAGGCGAACTCTATCTCGAAGGATTGCTTGTTGCCCTCGGCGGGACGGAACTCGTGGGGCGGCAGCTCGGCGGCCATGGCCTCGTACTCTTCCAAGTGCTCGTTCTTCACGAAGATCACGGGCGGGGCCAGAAACTCGGCGATGGCCTTGGTCACCACCAGGCGCACCTCGTCGTCGGCCTCAAGCTCGCGCACGTAGCCCTTCAGGAAGTCCTCGAACCCGGGCAGGTCGAAATACCAGTTCTCCACGGGTCGCATCTCGGGGACGGTACCCGTGAGCGTGGACACCGGGGCGATGAGGTCCACCGGCGCGTACTGATGCCCCAGATCGCACTCGTCGGCATAGGCGTGCTCCGACTTGCAGCCCTGCACGGGGCAGTGGCCCTGCACCTGGCGACCGTTCAGGAAGGTGCCGGCCTCGGCGTCGTAGAACTGCAGGGTGGAGTCCAGCTTCAAGTGGCCGCTCTCGTGCAAGCGCTCGATGAACTGATCGGAGATCATCTGGTGCACGTCGCCCGCGTGCCCGATGCCGCTGCCCTCGTAGATGTCCAGACTCACCTGGAAGGCCTCAAGGGTCGCCTTCTGGCGCTCGTGGTTGGCGAGCACGTAGTCGGCGATGGAGCCCTCGAACTCGCCGGCCTCCTTAAGCTTGCGGTAGCCCTCGTTGATGGGGCTGCCGAAGCAGTCGGTACCGGAGACGAAACGGACGTTCTCGGCGCCGATGCGGTCGCGCAGAAAGCGCGCGAAGGCGTCGGCGGGCACGAACACGCCGCCGATGTGGCCGAAGTGCAAGGGCTTGTTCCCGTAGGGCATGCCCGCCGTCACCACGGCGCGGGCGGGCCACTCGACCCGCTCTCTGCTATTCAAGTCCGACACGGTTCTCCAACTCCTTCAGTGTCCCGGAAACGTCCAGAGAATCTTCGGTGCCCATGATATCCAGAAGGCGCGACAAATCGCTCGTGGACGACTGCAGATACACGGTATCAGCATCGGCGATACCGGCCAGCTCGCAGGCCTTGGCCACGGCGGTCTCAAGCGTTCCCAGCTCGTCGGCCAGCCCGTTTTCCACGGCGTCCATGCCGGTGAACGTAAGGCCCGTGGCCAGCGCGCGCACCTCTTCCACCGGCATGTCGCGGCCCTCGGCGACGAAGTTGATGAACACCTCGTTGATCTGATCGACCTGATCCTGGTACCAGGCGCGCTCCTCCTCGGTGAGCGGGCGGTTGCCGGCGCCGGAGTCCTTGGCATCGGCCGAGGTGATGTTCTCGACGGAGATACCCAGCTTCTCGTAGAGCCCCGACAGGTCGGTCACCGACATGATGACGCCGATGGAGCCGATGGAGGTCGTCTTGTCCGTGAAAATGTAGTCGGCCTGGGACGAGATCATGTAGGCGGCACTCGCGTTGATGGAGGCGCTCGAGACCACCACGGGCTTGGAGAAGTCGCGGATGTAGGTGCTCATCTCCTCGCCGGCCGTGGCCACGCCTCCGCCGGAGTTCACGCGCAGCACGACCGCCTTGATATGCGGGTTCTGCTCGGCGGCGTCCAACTGGCTTTTAAGCCCCTCGGGGCTTGAGGTGGTGCCGTCGTACTGGATGGTGCCGCTGATGTTGATGATGCCCACGGTGTCTCCGGTAACCGTGTCGGCCCAGGAGGGCGACTCGTAGGAGAAGGCCCCCATGGAACTGGTGAACACCGAGGTGCACGACCCGATGGTGGCCACCCCCAAGATGAGCACCGTCAGCACGGCGGCCAGACCGACGATCCAACCGCGCCGTTTGGGCTGCTGGGCCGGGACGGCCCCAGCCGCGGTGCCGTAGGGAGCCTGGGCCGGCGCCGCGTAGGCGGCAGCCGGCTGCGACTGGGGCTGCGCGGCGTAAGCGGCTTGAGACTGGGCGGCATAGGCGGCAGTCGGGCGCGGCTGGGCAGCGGCGTAGCCGTAGGGATTTGCCTGCGCCTGCGGCTGCGGAGCCACCTGATAGGGAGGCTGGGGAGCGGCCTGCTGCGATGGGGCGCCCTGCCCCTGCCCCGCCGACGTGCCGCCCGAGGACGGGGCGCCCTCCTGCGGTGCGCCCCAGGCGGCGTTCTGCCATTGGTTTTGATCGCTCATGATGCCTCTTTCGTCGGGCCGGATTCGTCGGGCTTACAGTTCCATACCATCGTCCGCACGACCCTGCTGTGCCTGCATCTTCTTCGCCATGCGCAGCAGGAACTCCTGGTTGGAATTGGTCTGCTTCAGCGACTTGATGAGCATGTCCATGGCGCGCTCGGTGGAGTTCGTGTTGGCCAGAATGCGGCGCACGCCCCAGATGAGCGGGGCCTCCTGCGGATCCATGAGCAGCTCCTCCTTGCGCGTGCCCGAGGAGATGGGGTCGATGGCCGGGAAGATGCGGCGATCGGCCAGGTAGCGGTCGAGCTTCAGCTCCATGTTGCCGGTGCCCTTGAACTCCTCGAAGATCACCTCGTCCATCTTCGACCCGGTCTCGATGAGGGCCGAGGCGAGGATGGTGAGCGAGCCGCCGTTCTCGATGTTGCGGGCGGCGCCGAGGAAGCGCTTGGGCGGATAAAGGGCCGTGGAATCCACGCCGCCGGAGAGAATGCGGCCGCTCGCGGGCTGCGCCAAGTTGTAGGCGCGGGCCAGGCGCGTGATGGAATCCAGCAGGATGACGACGTCCTTCCCCTGCTCGACCAGGCGCTTGGCGCGCTCGATGACGAGCTCGGCCACCTGGATGTGGTTCTCGGAGGGCATGTCGAAGGTGGAGGAGACCACCTCCCCGCGGATGGAGCGCTCCATGTCGGTCGCCTCTTCGGGACGCTCGTCGATGCCCAGGTACATAAGGTGCACGTCCGGGTTGTTCGCCGTGATGGCGGCGGCGATGTCCTTGAGCACGGTGGTCTTGCCGGCCTTGGGCGGCGAGACGATGAGGCCGCGCTGGCCCTTGCCGATGGGGGCCGTCAGATCGATGACGCGGGCCGTGGTGGTGTTCTTCCCGTGCTCCATGAGCAGGCGCTCGTCGGGGAACACCGGGGTCAGGTCGGCGAACTTCGGGCGCAGGGCCATGATCTCGGGGGCCATGCCGTTGACGGCCGACACCTTCTGCAGGGCCGCGAACTTGTCGTTGGGGCGCGCCGGGCGCGTCGTGCCCGTGACCATATCGCCCTTGCGCAGGCCGTTCTTGCGGATGGTGGCGAGCCCCACGTAGATGTCGTTCTCGCCGGGCAGGTAGCCGGAAGTGCGCAAGAAGCCGTAGCCGTCGCCCATAATGTCCAGCACGCCGGTGACCTCGGCGAAGCCCTCGGCCTTGCAGACGGCCTCGTAGATGGCGTCCACCAGCTCGGCCTTCTTCAGGCCCGCGGCATCCACCCCCGCCTCGGCGGCGCGGACGCGCAGGTCGGCCACCTTGAGCTCTGTCAGCTCCTCCTTGGAGACGGAGGGCTGAGGCTCCCGGCTGCGATTCTCGTGGCGGTTCTTCTTGTTCTTCTTGCCGCCCTGGCTGTTCTGGGCGTTCTGCTTGTTCTGGCTGTTCTTGCCTTGGCCCTGGCCGTTCTGGTTCTGGCCGCTCTGGTTCTGGCGGCGCCCCTCGCGGTCGCGGCGGCGGATCACCGTCGTGGTGGTGCGCTCGCGGCGAGGAGCCTCCTTGGACTCGGGGGCATCGGCGGGCGCGGGCGCCTCGGACGTGCCGGTGCCCGCTGCGGACGCCTCGGCGCCCTCGGGCTCCTTGGCCTGCGGGGCCTTCTCCTCCGCGCCGGCCGCCGGCTCGGATGCCGCCTTACGGGCGCGGGCGCGGCGCGGCTTGGGATCCTCTTCGGCCGCCTCGGGGGCCGCACCCGTCCCCTCCTCCGCCGCCGGCTCGGGCGTCTTGCGGGCGCGGGTGCGGCGCGGCTTCGGCGCCTCCTCGGCCGTCGGCGCCTCGGTGGCTGCGGGAGCCGCGGCCTCCTCGGCGGGCTTGGCCGCAGCACGGCGGCGCGTCGTCTTCTTGGCCGGAGCGGCTGACGCCTCGGCGCCTTCGGCAGCCGGTGCCGGTGCCGGCGCCGGGGCCTCTTCCGCCTTCTTGCGGGGACGGCCGCGCTTCGGCTTCTCGAGGGTCGCCTCCGGGGCGGCCGCCTCCGTCGTCATCGTCTCTTGGGTATCGCTCATGCGTTCTGCACTTTCTCCCAGTCCTTGAGGAACGACTCAAGGCCGCGGTCGGTCAGCGGATGCTGCACGCATTTCTTCAGAATGCCGAAGGGAACCGTGGCGATGTCGGCCCCCATGAGAGCGGCCTGGGTCACATGGTTGGCGCTGCGGATGGAGGCGGCGATGATCTCGATCTGCTCGCCGTTCACGGTGTCCTCGGAGAAGTCGTAGTTGCCGATGGCGCGCACGACGTCGTCCAGCTGCGCCAGGCCGTCCTCGGAGATGTCGTCGAAGCGGCCCACGAACGGCGAGATGTAGCGGGCGCCGGCGCGAGCGGCCAAAATGGCCTGGGGCACGGTGAAGCACAAGGTCATGTTCACCGGGATGCCCTCGTCGGCCAACGCGCGCGTGGCGGCCAGGCCCTCCACCATGGTGGGGATCTTCACGACGACGTTCGGCGCGATGGCGGCGAGCTCCCGGCCGTCGCGGACGATCTCGTCGCGGGTCATGGCCACCGACTCGGCGGACACCGGGCAATCCGGCCCCACGATGTCGCAGATGCGCTTGATGTGCGCGTGGAAGTCGTCCAGCTTGCCCCCGATGCGCGAGTACAGCGTCGGGTTGGTGGTCACGCCGGCCAAAGCGCCCCAGCTGGCCGCCTCCTCGATCTCGGCGAGGTCGGCCGTGTCCAGAAAGAACTTCACGTTCATCCTCCTTCTTGAGGTTTACAGGCAAAGGAATGGGAATGGCGCTCGAATCGACCGCGGTAAAGCGCACTGCGAACCCGAACCGAGAGAACGTTGAAAATGGGCGATACGGGACTATGGGAAGGAAGTGGGGCGCCATCGCGCCCAAGATTCAGAGCTGGAACCATAGTAGCGCAACCGACCGCGCCGCACAAGAAAAAGCACAGACTGCCCGCGACTCAACTCGGAGGGGAGCCAGTCGGCGTTCCGACGGCATTCCAATTCGCTCAGGCCGTCCGCGCTCACTCCTCTTCTTTGCGAAATTCCAAGTAATCGAGGAAGCGGCGGGTGGCCAAAGGAAGGTGACCGGCGCTGCGATAGGCCACGCCGATGGTGCGGAAGACCGGATCGGACAAGGGCAGCGTGACCACGTTTTGGGACAGGCCCCGCAGCATAAGGCGCGACAGCACGCTCACGCCCATGCCGTACTCCACCATGGAGAGGATGGCCCGATCGTCCCATGAGGTGAGACGCGTGGTAGGGCGCACGCCCCATCGGATGAGGAACTCCAGAAGCTCGTCGTCGGACTCCGATGCCGGCGAGAGCAGCGGAAATTCCGCAAGACGCTCCACGGGAAACACCCCCGCGCCCGCCAGCTCGTGGTCGCGCGGAAGCACGGCCAGAAACTCGTCCTCCTCCAAGGCGCGCGCGATGAGCCGCGCGTCCGTGCGCAGCGGGAGCAGCACGAAGCCGCAGTCCACGGTGCCGTCGGCGATCCACTCCTCGATTTCGGTGTAGTCTCCTACGCGCAGCTTGTAGTCGATACCCGGGTAATCGGCGCTGAAGCGCTTGATGATGCGCGGAATCCAATGGGCGGCCACGCTCGGGAACACACCGATGCGGATGAGGCCGGTCTCAAGTCCCCGCACCTCGTCCACAGTGGCTTCCAAGGCGCGGAAGCTCTCGCAGAGGGCGCGGGCCTCGGACAGAAGCCGTGCGCCATCGCCGGTCAGCACCACCCCCCGGCGGCTCCGCTCGAACAGCGCCACGCCCCAGTCGCGCTCCAAATCGGAGACCATGTGGCTTATGCCCGACTGGGAATAGGCCAGCGTCTCGGCCGCCTTGGTGAAGCTGCCGGCATCGGCCACCTCCACGAAGGCCTGGTACTTCTGGATGTTGGCGTCCACGGCTCCCCTCTCCTCGTTGCTTCGTGCCTCATTACCTCATGTTATGAGAATTTCTCATGTGAACTATGAAATAGTTTCGCTTTTCAGGGGATTTGTCAAGCGCCATAATGCAGCTGCATCAAAAGGAAGAAGGCGGCGCGCTGAGTCTGCGGGTCGCGCGTCCTGCACCGAGAAGGAGAGGCCTGCCATGCGCACGAAGATCGCATCGATGAAGTACCTTCTGTGCTTCATCGCAGCCGTCATGATGTTCGGATCGTCGGGCATCGTCGCCAGCACGCTGCCGCTGTCGGCCTTCGAAGTCTGTCTTATGCGCCTCATAATAGGCGCGCTGTTCATGGGCCTCATCTTCGTCGTCACCCGCCAGCAACTGCCCCGCCACATCGGCCGTCGCCAGTACCTGTTCGTGGCCCTCTCCGGCGCCTGCCTGGGCCTTGCCATGATGACCATTTTCACTGCCTACCGCCTGCTTGGCGTGGGCCTCGGCGCCGTTCTGGCCGCCACGGCCCCGGTCATCACCATGGCGCTGTCCCCTCTTCTGTTCAAAGAGCACCTGCGGCTTCCCGTGGTGGTCGGGTTCGCCATTGTGGTCGGCGGTCTGCTTTTGCTGAATGCGTCCGCCCTGGAGGGCACGCTGTCGGTTCCCGGCATCCTCATGGGACTCGCCGCGGCCGCCAGCACCGCTGGCATGGTCATCTTCAACAAGCTCGCCCGCGACATCACCGGCATCCCCTGCACCACCATCCAACTTGCCACGGCGGTGGCGGTGGCCCTTGCCGTGGCCGCGGCTGGCGAGGGCTTCGCCTTCATCGGCCGTATTCCCTTGAGCTCTTGGCCCACCGTCATTGCCCTGGGCGCCGTGTTCACTGCCCTGGCCTACTTCCTCTACTACCGGGCCATCGACCAGCTGCCCATGCAGACCGTGTCGGTGTGCGCCTACGCCGAGCCGCTCACGGCCGTGGCGCTGGGGGCGCTCGTGCTCGGCGAGGTAATGACGCCGGTGCAGCTCGCCGGCGCCTGCTGCATCATCGGCGGCGCACTGCTCGGCGAGGCGCGCGTGAAACTGCCGGCCGCCCAGCGACGCCGGATGCGCCGCGCCTACGTGCGCTTCCTGCGCGCCAGCCGCCGCGCCCTGCGCCACGCGGCCTAGGACCTGTCCGGCTATTCCCCCAGCATTGAGCGATAAAAGCAGGTGCGCTCTCCCGTGTGGCAGGCAGGGCCGGCCGGATGCACCAGCGCGAGCAGGGTATCGGCGTCGCAGTCGTAGCGCAGATCGACCAGCTTTTGGGTGTTGCCGCTGGTGGCGCCCTTGTGCCACAGCTCGCGCCGGCTACGGCTCCAGAACACGGTTTCGCCGCGCTCCAGCGTGAGCGCCAGCGACTCAGCGCTCATCCACGCCATCATGAGCACCTCGCCCGTATCGGCGTCCTGCACGATGCAGGGGACGAGCCCCGCCTCGTTGTACTTCAGCTCGGGAAGATCCACCTCTCCTCCTTAGGGCAGCGTGACGAGCATGACCTTGATATCGGCCTTGCGGAAGGCCGGACGCATGTACTCCGGATCGCACAGCTCGGGCAGCACCTGCTGCAGCGCGAGGAAGATATCGGCGGAAGGCGCACGCGAGGCGTCCTCCAGCGCGTAAATCGTGCGCTCCGAGATCTTCATACCGGTCTTCTCCTCCACCGCATCGGTGAGCTTCTTGCCCCGCGAGTACCCGTTGGCCAGCCGCGCCGCCTTCAGCAACGTCCCGTAGGCCTCCCAATCGATAACGCTGTTCTCCTTAGCCATTCAAATCTCCTATTGCACTATAGTTCATAACCTGCTAAAGTGATAGTTGCATTATAGTACATGACATTGCAAAGACATACCATATATGATATAAAGGAGCAGAAATGTTCGAGATCGAGTTCTATCGCACCAGAGAGGGCTCTTGCCCTATGGAAGCCTTTCTCGATTCACTCGACCAGAGAATGGCGATCAAGGCCCTCCAGGAACTGACGCTTCTGTCGGAGAAAGGCACCGATTTGAGAGAGCCCCATTCCAAGTCGCTCGGCGAGGGCTTGTTCGAGTTGCGCATCAAAATCGGTTCGAACATTTCACGATGCTTCTACTTCTTTCGAAGAGGCCGGAAGATCATCGTCACCAACGGTTTCGTGAAGAAGTCGCAGCGAACCCCGCTGAGAGAACTCAAGCGAGCGCGACTTTTCAAAAAAGATTGGGAGGAACGCTATGGCGACTAATGATGTTCAGCGCTACATCGAGCAGCGGAGCCAGCGCGACGAAGCATTCGCCCAAGCCTGGGAGGACGCCAAGCCTGAGTACGAAATCATGAAGCTCATTGTCGAAGGACGCCAAAGCTGTGGCCTCAGCCAACAAGAAGTAGCTGACCGCTGCGGCATGAAACAATCCAACATAAGTCGGCTCGAGAACGGAAACGGCAACCCCACTATTTCGACGTTGCAAAAACTCGCTCACTGCTTCGGGAAGAAGCTCGAGATTCGGTTTGTATAAGCCGAGCCGCCGCTACTTCAACGTTCTGTACGTGATGCGAACGGGAGCGCTCGTCGATCTCCATTCTCCTTCTTCGAATTGAGAATCGGCATCAATGGTCACTCGTGCCACGCTCCCCTCTTTCACAAACAAGCCGCGCTTTAGATCCTTTTGCTCAAAAACTGTAATATCGGTAAAACCCGCATCGCGAAAAGCCTGTTCTACCTCTGAAACTTGTTTGCCGACACAGCGCCTTGACGAGAGAGGGAGCCTTTTCTCACCAGGATGCTGATCTTGCAGTTCTTCATCCGAGAAAGGCTGATAGTATGCAATCTCGATGAGCGCGTCAGGAGCGTACCAGTCGGCAAAGCCGCATTTTGTGAGTCCATTGATCGCAAACTCGACGACCTGGCCTTCTTCCGCCTTCTTGAAAGCGGTTCGGTCAGTCTTCCTGACAAGCTCCACGTTGCTGAAACCTATGTCCGACAATTCGGCAATCACGGCCCTATGAGGATGGCCCACATAGCTCCCAGCGATATCGCATAGCGGAAGCTGTTGACAGTTGTAGCCATCTTCACCGTGGTGAATGTAGTTCATAAGATTGTCGAACTGCGCTGATTTCTGCCATTCGTCGCACTCGTAGGCGCGCACGGCGTTGAGGGGATGGTCGTTGTCGAAGTACTGGATGAACTCCATGATTGAGTTTGCAGGACCGTCTTCGATGTGTCTCACATAAGCAGCTGCTTGCTCCATAAAGGCATCCATATTCAACTCGCCAGGAATATCCTTATCGAAGCCAGCGAAGCGGGCGCAAACTTCCTTCATCTTTTCGGCACCGCCGTCGCACAACACTGCCGCGCGGTCGGCGGAGAACTCAGAGCAGCGCATCCAGTACGAGAATGCGGCTATGACGGGCATGGAAGCTACTTGGGCCACGTCGAACGGCAGGGCATTCAGCAGACCGCCACACAGCAAATTGCCCATTGTCGTATAAAGCGTATGACGGCAAGCAATATGCCCGCACTCGTGAGCAATAACCGTGGGGATCAGCTCCCCTGGAAGCGTCTCGATAAGCCCCGAGGTTAGAACGATGAACGGTTTTGTGTCCCCATAGGTGTACGCATTGGGATTGACGTCAAGCTTCAAATACATTTCGGGAACGGCAATACCCAGCTTCGCACAAGCTTCTTCCAGCATCGCATGATAAGCAGGGAGTTGTTTTTCGCTGATGCGCAAGTTCGTCGACATATTTTCGATGTAAAACAGCTGCTCGTTCCATGCCCCCATGAAAGCCTTCATCACCTGAGAAAAAGCCGGGATAGCCTTGAGAGAACGCATGGCTTTGCGATCAAGATCGTGGATGTACATATTGGAGTCAACGGTTCTCATGAGACATCCTTTCGGAAACGAGGAATGCTTTTGCAGCTATGACGTTATTGACATAATTATAGAGCAAGTAATTGAATCGCTGCGGATCCAACCGAAACCACGAAAATCATGGTATGCTTTAACTATTAATTGAATTCACATTATGCAAATCCTTTTCGAGGGGAGTGGGGCTATGCAATATACCTATGAATTCGAAATGTGGCGCGGGGAGTTCGCGTGGATTGCTGCGCCCTTCGATCTTGCGGGCATCACCCAGGGCGTCGACGTGGAAGATGTCTGCGAGTCGGCGGCCGACCTTTTGAGGGAGCTCGCTCGGGAATACCTGATGCGCGGCGAGACACCGCCCAAGGCAACATTCGGCCACGAGCCCTCCCACGGAGGCGTGAGACTCGTCGTGTCCGTCGACGCCACGCTGGACGACATCGAGAAAGTGAGCGCTGCTCAGGCGGCGGAACTACTCGGAGTCAGCCGCAGCCGCGTGACGGCTATGCTGCATTCGGGCCTTCTAGAAGGTTGGAAAGACGGCCGCAACACCTGGGTGACCAAAGCCAGCATCGACGCGCGCCTCGCCTCCCCCACCCCAGCGGGAAGGCCAAAGGTCGCACGATAAGCAACATCCGAGGCGGTCATTTCCTCCGAAGCCTTGATCAGCCCTAAAGCCGTACCGGGATGCCGGCGGCGCGCATGGATTCTTTTACCTGGCGCACGGTAAGCTCGCCGAAATGGAAGACGCTGGCGGCGAGCACGGCGTCGGCCTCGCCCTCGATGATGCCCTCGGCGAAGTGTTCCAGCTTGCCCACGCCGCCGCTGGCGATGACGGGAATGTCCACGGCCCGGGCCACGGAGCGCGTCAGGTGGCAGTCGAAGCCGTCGCGGCTGCCGTCGCGGTCCATGGAGGTGAGCAGGATCTCCCCCGCTCCGCGCCGAGCCGCCTCGCGGGCCCATTCGATGGCGTCGATATGGGTGTTCTTGCGACCACCGGCCACGTAGACCTCCCACTTGTTGGGATTGCCGGGCACCGCTTTCGCGTCGATGGCGCAGAGGATCGCCTGCGTGCCGAAGGCCCGAGCTGCATCGGTGATGAGCTGGGGGTTCGCCACGGCTGCCGAGTTCACCGACACCTTGTCGGCGCCGGCGGCGATCATCTTGCGGATGTCGGCCACGCTGCGGAAGCCGCCGCCCACGCAATAGGGCAGATGCAGCTCGGCCGAGGCGTGGCTCGCGAGCTCCACCGTGGTGGCGCGATCGTCGCTCGTGGCGGTGATGTCCAGGAAGATGACCTCGTCGGCCTTTTGCTCGTCGTAGGCGCGGGCCAGCTCGATGGGGTCGCCCGCATCGCGCAGGCCCACGAAGTTCACACCCTTCACGACGCGGCCGTCCTTTACGTCCAGGCAGGGGATTACTCTCTTTGTTAACATACTCTCTTCAACCCGTCCGCCCGGGCGCCGCCGGGTACCTTGATTCGCTCAGACAGTCCTCGCTGGTATCGAAGGCGTCAAGGCCAACTGCTCCCTTTCCCTTTTGGCCTTCGATACCATCTGCGGAACTCGCTCGGTCAAGGCACCCGGCGTCGCCCGGGCTGCTCTTCCTTGCTTGCTTAAACTCGCTCGGTCGCAACACCGTCTGGTTCGCCGACTACTCTTCCTTGTTTGCTAGCTTTCCAGCTCTTCGATGGTCAGGGGACGCTCCTCCTCTTCCAGCTGGTCGGACAGCTGGAAGGTGCCGTCGCACGCCGCAACGCCGTCGGCCACGGTAAGAGTGCCCTCGTAGATGGCCCGACCGGTAATGACGCCTTCCACGGCGTCGGCGATGGGGGCCAGCGCCCGGATGTCAGCTGCGGTGGCGATGCCGCCGGAAACGATGACCGGATTGCCGAAGGCGGCGGCCATCTTCGCGTAGGCGTCGTTCTCCACACCGGTCTGCATGCCGTCGCGGGCGATGTCGGTGTAGACGAGGTGCTCGTATCCCAGCGCCGCCATACGGCGGGCCAGGTCGGCGGCGGCCACGCCCGAGCCTTCAGTCCAGCCGGCCACGGCGGCCTCGCCGGCCTTCGCGTCGATGCCGGCAACCAGGGCATCGGGGCCGAACTTCTCCATGGCCGCCTGGGCAAACTCGGGGTCGCGCACGAGCGCGGTACCTAGAATAACCCGGGTCG
Organism: Adlercreutzia sp. CNCM I-6215; assembly: GCF_977072315.1. Lineage (NCBI taxonomy): Bacteria > Bacillati > Actinomycetota > Coriobacteriia > Eggerthellales > Eggerthellaceae > Adlercreutzia > Adlercreutzia sp. CNCM I-6215. Next base: position 210,568 of record NZ_CDRVMA010000002.1, read on the forward strand.
CACCGGCATCGAGCAGGCGATCGGCAGCCTCGAGCGAGCGCACGCCGCCGCCTACCTCCACCTTCAGGCTCGTGCGCGCCAAAATCGCGCGCACCACTTCCAGGTTGTCGGGGTTGCCGGACTTCGCGCCATCCAGATCGACCACATGAAGCCACGTCGCACCGGCCTCCTCGAACAGCTGGGCCTGATACGCCGGGTCGTCGTTGTACACGGTGACGGCGTGGTAGTCTCCTTTGGCCAAGCGCACCGCGCGCCCGTCCAAAAGATCGATGGCAGGAAGAAGGTACATGGCTACTCCTTTGACGCGACGGGGTTTTCCGCCACCTTATCAGCGTGCGCGCTGCCGGCGCGCGCGGCTCGTGCAATGGTTGCGAAGTTGGCAAGCAGGCGCGCGCCCGCATCCGAGCTCTTCTCCGGATGGAACTGCACGCCGAAGACGGGGCGGCCCGGCACCTGCACGGCGCAGGGGAAGGTCACCGAGTGCACTGTCTCGGCAATGGTGGCCGCGCTCGGCGGCGCCACGAAGCTGTGGGTGAAGTAGAAGAATTCGCCGGGCGCGATTCCGTCGAACAGTGAATTCGGCTCGGAGAACTCCACGGAGTTCCATCCCACATGGGGCACTTTGTAGGCGCGGCCGGCAGCGTCGGTGCGGGGCATGGCGTCCACCACGCCCTCGATGAAGCCGAGGCCGCGTGGCAGCGGGCCGTCAGCGGGCGCGTGCTCGGTGCCCGCCTCGAACATGAGGTGCATCCCCAGGCAGATGCCCAAAAACGGCGCGCCGCCGGCTACCGCCGCGCGCACCGCCTCCATCTGGCCCATCTCCTCCATGGACGCGGCGGCATCGGCGAAGGCCCCCACGCCGGGCAGCACCACGGCGTCGGCCGCGCGGATGACGTCGGCCTCGTCGGTCACGACGACGTCCGCCCCCGCGCCTACAAGTCCCCGCTCCACCGAGAGCAGGTTTCCCTTATGGTAGTCGACAATGACGATGCTCATAGCACGCCTTTAGTTGAGGGAACCGCGCCACCCAGGGCCGGGTCGACGGCCACGGCCTGGCGCAGGGCGCGCCCGCACGCCTTGAAGGCGGCCTCGAAGATGTGGTGCACGTTGTCGCCAGCGAGCTGGCGGATGTGCAGGGTGATGCCCGCGTTAGCGGCAAGCGCGATGAAGAACTCCCGGGCGAGCTGAGTGTCGAAATCGCCCACCATGCCGAACGGCGCCTCGACGTCCCAGTGCAGCTGCCCGCGTCCGGAGATATCCAGAGCCGCCAGCACCAGCGCCTCGTCCATCGGCACGAACGCGCTGCCAAACCGCTCGATGCCGGCCTTCTCTCCCAAGGCCTCGGCCAGAGCGCGGCCCAGCACGATGCCCGTGTCCTCCACCGTGTGGTGGCCGTCCACATGCAAGTCGCCGCGCACCGACACCTTCAGATCGAAACGGCCGTGACGCGCAAAAGCGCATAGCATGTGGTCAAAGAACCCGATGCCGCACGCCACGTCCGCGCGTCCCGCGCCGTCCAGGTTCACCGTGACCTCGATGCGCGTCTCCGCCGTCTCGCGGAGGATGGTGGCCTCTCTCGTCATTGCTCTCCTTCCCTATCGCATAGCCCGCGCGCGCCGCTCGCGGCTCTCGGCGAGAAAGTCGCGCAGCCCGCGGATGAACGCGTCGTTCTGCTCCGGCGTGCCGATAGTCGCCCGCAGACAGCCCTCGAGCATGGGGGCGCTGCTGAAATCGCGCACGAGCACGCCGCGGTCGTACAGGTACTGCCAGGCCGCCCCGGCATCTTCCATCGAGAACAGAATCCAGTTGGAATCCGACGGGTAGGCGGTCACGCCGGGCAGGGTGCGCAGCGCCTCCATGACGCGGCCCCGCTCCTCGATGATCTCGCGGATGCCCGGCTCGAAGCGGGCGCGGTTCTCGAAGACCACCTCTCCTATGGCCTGAGAGACGGCGTCCACGGAATAGGGCTGGCGCACCTTGCACAGCTCCTCGATGACCGGCGCGTTCGCCAAAACGTAGCCCAGACGCACGCCCGCCAGCGAGAACGCCTTCGAGAACGTGCGCAGGATGGCGAGATTCTCGTGGGTCGCCAGCAAAGGGCGCACCGTGGCGCGCGAGAACTCGAAGTAGGCCTCGTCCACCAGCACGAGCGCATCGGTGGCGTCGAGCAGCTCTTCGATGAACGCCGTGGACGCCCTCTGGCCCGTGGGGTTGTTCGGGCTCGTCACGATGACGAAATCGATGTCGCCCTTCCCCACGCGCTCAAGCACCGCCGCTTCGTCGATGGAGAAGTCGGCCCGACGCGGCACATCCACGCAGCGGGTGTTCGTGAGCCGTGCGTTGGCCGCGTACACCGAGAAGGTCGGGGGCAGGTTCAGGAAGCTGCGCCCCGGTCCGCCCCAAGCGAGGGCCACATCGAACAAAAGCTCGTCGCCGCCGTTACCCAGAAGGACATTGGCGCGGTCGAGCCCGTTGGCCTCGGCGATGAGGTCGCGCAGGCGGTTGGCCAGAGGATCGGGATAGCGGTTCAGGGGCACCTGGGCAATGCGGCGCTCGATGGCGGCGCGCACCTCGGCGTCCACGTCGCGCGGATTCTCGTTGGCCGACAGGTACGCCTCGGCCGGCAGGTACTTCGGATCGTAGGGAACGAGCCCCTCAAGCTGGGGCGCCGACGCGCGAACCTTATTCACCGCGCGCCTCGCCATCTTCCACGCCCGCCGCGGCCGAGCCGGCCACGCTCGCCTGCTCGGCGTCCAGCAGCGCCTTAAGACGCAGGGCCACCGAGCGGGCATGGGCCCACAGCCCCTCGTGGGTGGCGATCTGCACCACGGCGCGCGCGTCGTTCTTCAGGGCCGCGGGGCTGTACTGGATGATGGAGGACTTCTTCACGAAGTCGTCCACGGAAAGCGGCGAGGAGTAGCGGGCCGTGCCGCCGGTGGGCAGCGTGTGGTTGGGGCCGGCCACGTAATCGCCCACGGCCTCCGGCGTCCACGCGCCCAAGAAGATGGCGCCGGCGTTGCGGATGGCGCCCAGATACTCCATGGCGCCCTCCACGTGCATCTCCAAATGCTCGGGCGCAATGACGTTCACCGCCTCCAGGGCCTGATCCATGGAAGTGCACACGACGATGAGCCCGTGATCGTCAAGGGAGGTGCGGGTGATGTCGGCGCGGGTGGAATCGGCCAGGTGCACCTGGATGGCCGCCTCCACCGCGTCGGCATAGGCGTCCGAGAAGGTGACGAGGTAGCAGGCCGCCAAAGGATCGTGCTCGGCCTGGGCCATGAGATCGATGGCCACCAGCCGCGGGTCGGCCGTCTCGTCGGCCACGACGCAGACCTCCGACGGCCCGGCGATCATATCGATGCCCACATCGCCCGAGACGAGCTTCTTGGCCGCGGCCACGAAGGCGTTGCCCGGGCCGGTGATCTTGGCCACCGGGCGGATGGTCTCGGTGCCGTAGGCCAGCGCCGCCACGGCCTGGGCGCCGCCGACGGTGTAGATCTCGGTGACGCCGGCGATCTTGCAGGCAGCGAGGATGGCCGCATCCAGCGTGCCGTCCTTGGTGGGCGGCGTCACGCAGACGATGCGCTCCACGCCGGCCACCTGGGCGGGCAGGGCGTTCATGAGCACCGTTGAGGGGTACAGCGCCCGTCCTCCGGGCACGTAGATGCCCACGGATTCCAAAGGCGTCACCTTCGAGCCCACGATGGCCCCGTCCTCGCGGGCGAAAAACCAGCTCTGCTGCTTCTGGCGCTCGTGGAAGTCGCGGATCTGGGCCGCAGCGTGCTTCAGGGCCTCGAGGGTGTCCGGGTCCACTTCCGCCATCGCGGCATCGATGGCCTCGCCCGGCACGCGGAAGTTCTCGATGGCCACGCCGTCGAACTTCTCGGTAAGCGCGCGCAGGGCCGCGTCGCCGTCCCGGCGCACCTGCTCGATGATGGCGGTGGCCGCCTCAAGGGCGCCGGGGTTGAAGGCGCCGGTACGGTCGATGAAGTCGCTCGTGAAGGGCTCGAGGGGTTGCAGGTCGATTCGTCTCATGGTCATGGCGGGAGAGCTCCTTACTCTTGGGAGGGACGGGTCGGGTTGGAAGCGCCGGCGATGGGCGCGTAAGTGTGCTTGGGGGCATTTTCGGCGAGCACGCGGGCCAGCGCCACGATGCGCTCGTCGGTGCGCAGGGCGCAGCCGTTGGCGAAGAAGCGGGCCGTGGAGGCGAGCACCTCTTCCACGATCTCCAGGTTGTTCTCGCGCAGGGTGGTTCCCGTGGCGGTGATGTCGACGATGCGCTCGGCCATACCGGTGATGGGCGCCAGCTCGATGTTGCCGTGCAGGTAGACGATCTCCACCTGGGTGCCGGTGCGCGCGAAGTGGGCACGGGTGATGGAAGGGTACTTCGTGGCGATGCGTATGCTGCCGAGCTTGCGATAGCGCTCCTCGATGGCCGCGCTCGTGCCGGCCGACTCCGCCACGACGAAGCGGCAGCCGCCGAAGCGCAGATCGACCAGCTCCTCCACGGCAGCGCCCACTTCCAAAAGCGAGTCCTTGCCGCAGATGCCGCAGTCGGCGGCGCCCAGGGCCACGAAGACGGGCGCGTCGGAGGGCCGCACGATGATGTAGTCGACCCCGGGGTTGGAAATGACGAGTGCGCGGCCCGGATTGGCAAGTCCCGTCACATCGAGGCCGGCCTCTTCCAAACAGGCGATGGCCTCGGCGTTCAGGGAGCCCTTGGGCACGGCGATGCGCAGCGGGCGCGCGTCTGTGGGCGCCGCGTCCACTTCGGCAGAGGCGGCGGCCATGGCCTGCTCCAGCGAGAAGGCGAAGCCCGCAGCGGGACGATCGGCCCCGAAGGCGCCTATCATGCGGTCGTAGCGGCCGCCGGAGCCCAGAGGCGAGCCCAGATAGGGCGAGCAGGCCTCGAAGACGAGGCCCGTGTAGTAGTTGAAGGAGCTGGCCACCGAGAAGTCGACGAGCACGGAGTCGGCCAGGCCGGCCTCGCCCAGAAGATCGTAGGTGGCCTGGAAGTCGTCCAGGTCGGCCACGCACCCGAGCGGGGTCACGAGCGCGCGCACCGCGTCGATGGCGTCCTGGGCGCCCCGGATGCGCGCGAGCTGACGGATGGCCTCGGTGTAGGCGGGCGCGGCAGCCCCCGCATCGACGGCCTCCCCTTCCACGGCGCGTCCCATGGCGGCGTCGCACAAACGGTCGAGGGCCACGAAGTCGGAGCCGTGATAGGCATCCAGCACCGCGGCCTTCCACGGCTCGGCGGCCCCCGAGCGCTCGAGAAGGGCCCGGAGCACCCCTACTGTGGCCATGGCGAGCACGAACTGCGTCGCTCCGGCCAGCCGCAGTGCCTCGGCGAACAGCACGACGATCTCGGCATCGGCCGCCGGCCCCACTTCCCCGATGCACTCCACGCCGCACTGGGTGAGCTCGCGGGCCTGCACCTGGTTCTCCGTCTCGGCCTCGCGGAAGACCCGCTGGGTGTAGCGGAAGCGCAAGGGGCCGGGGACGTTGGCCAGGCGCGTGGCGCACATGCGCGCGATCTGCAGGGTGACGTCCGGGCGCATGGCCAGAAGGTCGCCCCGGGAGTCGAAGAACTTGAAGGGAGTGGCCGGCACCCGCCCGCCGGCCCGCAGGACGTCCATCACCTCCAGGGTGGGCGTCTCGATGGGCACGTAGCCGCGAGAGGCGAACAGGTCGGCCACGGCCCGGGTGATGGCCTCGCGGACGCGCGCCTCCTCGGAGAGCACGTCGCGGAAGCCCGATGGTGTCACAGCGTTCAACGCACATTCCTCACTGGCGCAAACGACGCGCGAACGGCTCAAGACCTGTGACCCGGCATGCATGCAGCCGGAGCTTTCGCCCTGGCTCGCAGTCAGCCGAGGCCATCGCCTGGCTCGTCTCGTCGCAAGCGCCTTCGATTACCGAGATTGTCATGTTACACGCCCTCTCCCCTCCCGGCGCACCGGGACGGCAAACGGCGAATTATCGACAGAGTTCCCGCGCAAAGAACGCACGAGGATCTCGCATCGATGCTAGTACTTTATCACAGTAGAGTGCTAAAGCAATGGGAATTTTCACCTACGGTTGGAATTACTCCACGGGCTCGATGATCATGGCGCGAAGGATGCCGGGGGTGGCGTAGGCGCGTTTGCCGGCGCCCATGCCGATGGCCTTGATGGAGAAGCGCTCGGGAAGGACGGACTCGGTGCGCAGAGCGGCGGCTGCGGCGGCGCCCGTGGGGGTGACGAGCTCGCCTTCCACGTCCACCGGGGAAAGCGTCAATCCGGCAGCTTCGGCGATGAACGCCGTGGCCGGGGCGGGCACAGGGATGAGGCCGTGCTGGCAGCGCACCGTGCCGTACCCGCAGGGCAGATCGGACACCACGACCCCGTCGGGCGCCAAGTCGTCGGCCGCCACGGCGATGGCGATGATGTCGGCGATGGAATCCACGGCGCCCACCTCGTGGAAGTGGACTTCCCCCACGGGCACGCCGTGGGCCCGCGCCTCAGCATCGGCCACGAAGCCGAACATACGGTGCGCAATGGCCTTGGCGCCATCGGTCATGGCAGCACCGTCGATGATCTCTGCTATTTCCGCAGGGCCGCGGTGATGATGGCCGCCGGGGGCACCGTGACCATGGTCGTGATCGCGGGCGTGACCATGGTCATGGCCGTGGCCGTGCTCGCTTGCGCCCCCCTGCCCGTGCAGGTAGGCCATATCGTGGTCGTGGTTCTCGTGGGCGGCATCCAGCACGACGCTGAAGTCGCAGACGTCCAAACCCGACTTCTTCACCCGGGATATCTCCACAGCGAAACCTTCCACAGGTAGGCTCTCCAGCGCCCGGCGCACCGCCTCCTCGCTCGCGCCTGCATCCAGCAGGGCCGCCGCGCACATGTCGCCGCTGATACCGGAGGTGCATTCCAAGTAGAGAAGTTTCGTCATTGCATCGCCTTTCATGATGGTGCTGCCCTCGAGGCGCCCGCGCTCGGCGGGAACCGCCGCAGGCCTATCCCTGTCGGGAATTCAAGTGATTGATAGCGCTTGCCTGGAAGGCGGCGCCGAAGCCGTTGTCGATGTTGACCACCGACACCCCGCTCGCGCAGGAGTTCAGCATGGCGAGCAGCGCGGTCACGCCGCCGAAGGAGGCGCCGTAGCCCACCGAGGTGGGCACCGCGATCACCGGCGCGGCGACAAGACCCCCCACCACGGAGGCGAGCGCGCCCTCCATGCCGGCCACCGCCACCACGGCCCGCGCCGCGCGCAGCTCGTCGGCCACGTCCAGAAGCCGATGGATGCCGGCCACGCCCACATCGTAGAAGCGCCGCACCTCGTTGCCGAGGAACTCCGCGGTGAGCGCCGCCTCCTCGGCCACGGGCAAATCGCTCGTGCCGGCGCAGGCCACGGCCACCACGCCGTCCCCGTCGGGCGCGGGCATGTCGCCGAACACGACGAGCCGCGCCGTCTCGTAGTAGGCGCACGGGACAACGCCGCCCGCGTCGCCCTTGCCCGCGTCGCCGGCCACGTTGCCCTCGTTCCCCTCGTCGCCCGCGCCGCCGCCAGGCGCGACCTTGCCCCACAGGGCGGCCACGGCATCGGCCTTCTTCGCATCCACCCGGGTGGCCAGCACGCGCGGCTGCCCGGCTTCCATGAGCGATGACGCGATAGCGGCGATCTGCTCGGCGGTCTTTCCCTCGCCGTAAATCACCTCACCGGCGCCCTGTCGCATCGCACGGTCGTAGTCGGGCCGCGCGAAAGCGGCTCCGCCACAAAGACTCTCAGAATTCTCGCTCTGGTGAAAGGCCACGGTCACCCCCGCTTTCCGACGAACGCCCTCACTCGTTCTCAGTTGGTTTCTCGGAAAGCCATGATAAATGCTGGAGTCAGCTCCAACAAAAGACTCGAGGGCAACGCCCACGGAACAAACGCATTCGCGGCGGTTACTCCCCCGCGCGCAGAGTCCGCTCGGTGGCCTTCATGACCTCGTCGTAGTGCTCGATCTTGTACTCGAGACGCGCCAAGGCCCGCTCCAGACCGACGATGCGCTCCCGGATCTCTCCGCTCTGCCGCATGAGCAGCTCCTTGCGGGCCGCCGTCGTCTCGTCACCCTGTTCCAGAAGTTCCATGTACTCCACCAAAGACTCGATGGACATGCCGGCATCGCGCATGCATTTGACGAACTCGACGGCGTTGCAGCTGGCCTCATCGTAATCGCGAATGCCGCTCTTGTTGCGAGGCACATGGCGCAACAGGCCAATGCGCTCGTAATAGCGCAGCGTGTCGGTGGAAACACCGTAGCGCTTGCTGACTTCCGCAATCTTCATGCCGTCCCCTTCGAAACGCGCCGCTGCGCATCTCACGTTCGCGCAGCCTGCGTGCCCATTAGACCATATGGAGTATGCTACAAGTCAATAGATCAAAATAATATCCCATGGAAAAGCCCCGCACACAGCCTATTTTTACCGTTCGTCAACGCTTTGGGAAAGGGCCTTTTTGAGCACGCGCAAGGCATTTCCCCGATGAGATATGCCGTTCTTCTCGTCCTGGGAGACCTCGGCCAGCGCTCGCGTGCCGCCGTACTCGTCGGGCAAAAACAGCGGATCGTAGCCGAAACCCTCGCTGCCGCGGGGCTCGCGCCCGATGGCGCCCTCGATGGTGCCGCGGGCCACCGATTCCGTGCCATCCTCGTCGATGAACACGAGCGTGCACACGAACCGCGCCGTGCGCTCGGCGTCCGGCACGGCGGCAAGCTCGGCCAGAAGCTTCGCGTTGTTGGCTGCGTCGTCCCCGTCGGGTCCCGCGTAGCGCGCCGAGAAGACCCCCGGCGCGCCGCCCAGGGCGTCCACCTCCAAACCGGAGTCGTCGGCGAGCACCGCCACAAAGCGTCCCAGCGACTCCCGTGCCGCCGCACGCGCCGCCCGGGCCTTGATGCGGGCGTTACCCTCGAAGCTGTCGGCGTCCTCGGCCGGATCCGACGTCACCCCCGCCTCGGCCAGCGTCGTGAACGTCCAGCCCTCGAAGTTCAGGGCCGTGCGAATCTCCTCCACCTTGTGGGCGTTGTTCGTGGCGATGAGCACTTCCTTCACGGGTTCCTCCTTGCAGACGGGCACCTCGCCGGTGCGGGCGGTTGCTTACAGTGCGGGCAGATCCACATGCGCGACGACGTCCATGGGGCGGGCGAGCACGCGGCCGCCGAAGCGCCGGAACTCCTCCACGTCGTCGGCCGTGGTGAAAAACGAGTGGACGGGCACGTTGCCCGAACGGGCATGGGCGCGGCGCCGGCGCAGGATGTGATCGACGTCGCGGGCCGTCTCATCGGCCGAGTTCACCAGCGTGACCTTGCGCCCCACCACGCCCCCGATGAGCGCCTTCAGAAGCGGATAGTGGGTGCAGCCCAAAACGAGCGTGTCGATGTCGCAGCGGCGCAGCGGCTCCAGGTACTGCCGGGCGATGTCCTCGAACTCCGGGCGGATGTAGACCTTGGTGGTGTCGGCCATGTAGTCCTCGATGGGCCCGTCGGAGAGCTTCAGCCCCATCTCGGCGATCTCCACGAACCGGGGCGTCGCCGTGGAGAACACGGTGATGCCGGCGTCGATGTGGCGAATGGCGTCGCTGTAGGCGTTGGAATCCACGGTGCCCTTGGTGGCGATGACCCCCACGCGCCGGTTGAGCGTCGTGTGGGCCGCCGCCCGGGCGCCCGGCTCCACCACGCCGACGACGGGCACGGAGAAGTTCTCCTGGGCATGGGCGAGACCGGCGGCCGTGGCCGTGTTGCAGGCGATGACGATCATCTTCACGTCCCGGCCGACGAGCCACGTGCAGATCTGCTGCACGAAGCCGTCCACCTCGGCCTGATCGCGGGGCCCGTAGGGGCAGCGCGCCGAGTCGCCGAAGTACAGGATGGACTCCTCCGGCAGGCGCTTCTGCAGCGCGCGGGCCACCGTGAGGCCCCCGTAGCCGGAATCGAACACCCCGATGGGGCGGTTGTCGAATCGCTCCGTATCCACGGCGCCCTACTCGTGCACGACGACAACGTCGCCCACCGACAGAAGCCCGTGGAGCTCTTCGGCCTTATCGGGAGGCAGGTTGACGCAGCCGTGGCTGCCGTGCTCGACGTACCAGTCGCCGCCGAACTTCTCCTGCCAGCCCGCGTCGTGGAAGCCCACGGAGTTGTCCTTGAAGGGCATCCAGAACTCCACCTCGGTCTCGTAGTCTTTGGTGCCGTCGGGCTTGTAGCCGCGCAGCACCGACTTGCCATCGTTGGTCTTGATGTAGTAGGTGCCCTGGGGCGTGTCGCGTCCGTCGGCGGGCTTGCCGCTGACAATGTCGCTCTCCCAGATAATGGCGCCGTCATCGCCGTAGAAGCGCGCGTGCTGCTCGGTGAGATCCACGTCAATGTAGCGGGTGCCGAAGTCGCGGCCGCCCTCGTCGGGGGCCTGGGCCGCGTTCTGCTTCATGATGATCTCCAGCGTGCCGCCCGCCCCGGAGGCGAGCGCCTCGCGCACGGCGTCGGCGGTGGCCTGGCTGTCGGTGATCCAGCCGTAGTCGCCGCCCTTCACCGTGACGGCCTTGCCGTCGGGACGCGTGAACGTGCGGGTAGCGCCCGTGGTGTCCATGGCGTTCACCTTCTCCTTCACCGCCGCCACCAAAGGCTCAGGGTCGAAGGTCACGGAGAGGTCGTCGCCCAAGGTGATGTGCTCGGCGATCTCGTCGGCGGTGATGGCCATCTTCTCGGCGCCCGCCATGGTGAGGGAAAGCGCCCCGCCGAGGTACTTGTTGGCCGCATCGCGCGCCTCGGCCAGCGCGGGGTCGTCGCGCGTCACCGTGGGCTTGGCCAGCACGGCGTCGGAGAGCGTCACCTTCGGCGCGAAGTTCACCGTGCCCCGCGTCACCTCGTCGATGACGACGTCGGACAGGAGGGTGTTGCCCTCCTCCTCGGGCACGACGACATAGCCGCCCTCGTCGGCGTCATAGGCCACGGTGGCGTTCTTGGGAGCGGTGCCGCGGGCGTTGGCCTCCTCTACGGCGGCGGTCAGCGTGTCGGCCAGCTTCGAGTTCTCCAGGGTGGAGACCAAATCATCGGTGTCGTCGTGGCGCTGGAACACCTCGTAGGGCCACGCCCAGGGATTCATCTCGGCCAGAAGGCCATCGGCGATGGACTGGCTGTCGAGCGCCATGCCCATGTCCGTGGCGTCCAACGTGAGGGAAAGACCCGGGCCCTCCACCTTGAAGGTGTAGTCGCCCAGCACATTGTCGAGCATCTGGTGGACCTCTTCGGGCGTCTTGCCGGAGATGTCCATGCCGATGATAGTGGACTGAGGGAAGAAGCGCCCGGAGAACACGATGACGCCGGCGAAGTAGACAAGGGCGATGGCGCCTAGAATGGAGGCCATCACGATGCCGAAGATCTTGAGCCCCCGATGCTTCTTGGGCGGCCGGGCATTCACCTGGTAGCCGGGCACGTAGCCGCCGGACGTCGGGCCCATGGGGGGCACGACGGGCATGGCGCCGGCGCCGCTGATTGCGGGGCGCGAAGGCTGAGGGGGCATCGCGGCGGTTCCCTGGTCGTGCTGGGGCGGCATCGCGCCCGTGGCCTGGGGCCCCACGGGCCTCGGCGCGCCGAAGCGGCCCTCGGGCATGACGAAACCGCGGGTCGCGCTTGCGCCCGCTTCGGAAATTCGATTGTCAGATGTGCTGTGTCGTGGCATAGTGCGCTTCCGTGGTGCGATTCAACTTACTTTGGGGCCGCCGCGCAAGTCGGCGGATGCGCCTTAGGCCCATTATAAGCCAAGGAGCCCGCGGCCGCCGGCGGATACGTCGTTCGGCGCTACTTTCCCACAGACCGCGCCCCGCGCGCCACCCTGCACGCCATTCCCCACGACTCCCCCACAGAACTTAAAGGATTTTCAGCCTGTTTCCCCAGAACATGACCGTTTTCGTAAGGAATAAGCCACGCAAGGAGAGAAAAGCGGCCGCCCCGAAGAGCGACCGCGAAAAGCTTGGTGGAGGCGCGGAGAATCGAACTCCGGTCCATACTAAATTGTCCACAAGGCGCTACAGGCTTAGTCAGCGATCGGGCTTCGGAGCGGATCGGTTCGCAGACCAACGTGGCCGCTCCTAGTCGGTTCCGTCTTTCCAGCGGCCATACCGACTACGTGCCGCGGGGCATTCCCCTCAAATGACACCTTGCCCGGTTCGGGGAAACACCGGGGTCGGTGATCACCAGAACTGCTGTTAGGCAGCCATGGCGGCCGGCATGTAGTAGCCGGTCTTAGAAGTGTTTTTGCCAATTAACTTGACGGTACCCCTGTTTAGCGTGGCGAGGAGACCACGGCCTGCTCCTCGTTTCGAACTTACCATGTCGAAACCAGTCGCCCCCTTTAAGGGTTGTCGATTTATTCTAGCGGGCGCGCCGCTCCTGTCAAGAGCCGCACCATCGGCCCCGTCAGCCCGACACGCCCGAGCCGCCGCGGCGCTAGGCCGCCACGCGGATGAGCTCGGCGCCGCTCAGGTCGTAATCGTCCAAGCACACGCTCTGGCGCGCCGGCTCGTCGTAGGTGCACCAGTAATAGGTCTTGGTGGCCGCCGAGTAGCCGTCGGAGAACATCGTGTACTCGAAGCGATCGTCGGCCATCTGCGCGCCGCCCTTGCACATGGACGCGCCCTCAAGCGTGCGGAACAGGCGCGTCACATTGGCGGCCTCCCCCTCTTCTGCGGGATAATGCGCATTCAGGAAGGCGGCCCGCACGAAGCGGCTGGCCGGATCGTAGCCGCCCGGGAACCCGATCATGCCCGCGCCGCTGCCGAACGCGCGCAGGGTGTCGCGCGTCCACGCAACCGGCTCGGGATGCGCGGTCTCGATGTGCATATAGTTACGCACATTCTCGGTATGCCAGGGGAAGGGCGGCTGGTTGGTAAGCACGTCCAGCCCGTCGTCGTACACGTGCATGCCGTCGGCTTGGCATTCGATGACGATGGACTCCTTCCCATCGCCTACCAGCCAGTGCAGCTGGGCCACGCCATAGCCCTCGCTGGGCGCCTTGGCCACGATGACAACGTCCTTAAGCGCCTTGCGCACCTCGGCCACCGTGGAGAAGCTCGCCGCCACCCACAGAGGGAACTCGTAGGCCGCCACGTTCACCGCTCCCTTTTCGGGAGCTTCGGCGAACTGGGCGTAGCCGGGGAAGTTAAGGCCGGCGATGGCGAGTCCCGCCTCGTTGGCGCAATCGAAGTAGCACGGCACGCCGCCCACGACGATGCCCATGCCCACGCAGGCATGCTCGGGACTCAGCGAACCAAGGAACTGCGTGGGGATAGACGCCCCTCGCGGGGTGATGACCACGCCCTCGCCGTAGCTCTCGCACCAATCGAGGTTGCGGCCGAAATACAAGTTGCCGGCTGCATCGGCAAAACGAACGCCCGTGCACATAATGATCTCCTAACGACGAAATGGGAGCGACCCAACCGATCGCTCCCATTCATGGTAGGCCCCGATGACCGACGTTCGCCGATGCGGGCCGTCTCCGTTGTCGTTTCGACAGCGCCTTGTCGCCGTTACTTTTTCTTCTTAAGGAAACTCAGCGAATCGGAGATCTCGTCGAAGGTGCTCTTCAGCTCGGCGGCCACCTGAACGCCGTCCTTGTAGATGGCGTTCACGTCCCTGGTGGCGGCGGCCACGCCCTCGCGGCTGATGCCGAGGTCGAACTCATCGCCGTCCGAGGTGCGCTCCACGCGCACGCCGTCGCCGTCGTTGTCCTCGGCGACGTAGTAGTACTCCTGCTCGTTGCCGTCCTCGTCGAGCAAGATGAAGCCGATCTCGTTGTCGTGCTCGTCGACGATCACCGCATAGACATCGCCGTCCTCGATCTCCATCTCGATGACTTCGCTCTCCTCTTCGGGCTCCTCCTCGATGTGATAGCCCTCCGAGTGCAGGATGTCGGCGTCCTCCTCGGCCTGGATGGCCTCGGGCACCTCGTCGGGATCCCAGCCGTCGTAGTCGGCCTCGTTGTCGGTCATGAAGCTGTCGTAGGCGTGCTCCAAGTCGCTTTCGGCGGCATCCTCCTCATCGGCGTCGAAGAGGGCGTCCTCGTCGTCCTCGGCGTCTTCCAGCTCTGTTTCCTGGTCGGTCCACTCGGCATCGGTCTCGCCGACCTCTTCCATGCTCTCAAGCTCTTCGTCAAGACCCATTGCCAGACTCCTAACCTCGTGATGTACGTGCGCGGGCGACCTCGCCCGCCGAACCTATGATGCCACGACTTCCCGCGCCGTGGCCCTCCCGCGCCGTTTCGTTGACCGAGCGTGAACGTGCCAAGGCGCGACGCCGGTCGTGCAGCCCGCAGACACCGAGCGAAGGCGGTGGCGCAACCGAACGCCGGCGCGCGGCGCAGCCCCGCAGACCCCGGCCTAGCGAACGCGCTCCTTCAGCGCGCGGTCGATCTCGCGCTTGGTGTCGCGCTCCTTCATGGAGGCGCGCTTGTCGTAGAGCTTCTTGCCCCGGGCCAGCGCCAGCTCCACCTTCACCCGGCCGTCCTCGTTGAAGTACATCTTCAAGGGCACGATGGCCAGGCCCTTCTCGGCCACCTTCGCGTCCAGGTAGCGAATCTGCTTCTTGTGCAGCAGGAGCTTCCGGCGCCGGTCGGGGTCGGGGTTGAAGATGCTGCCATTGGAGTACGGCGAGATGTGCACGTTGTTGAGCCACACCTCGCCGTTCCGAATGAGGGCGAAGCAATCGGTGAGCTGGCAGTTGTTCTCCCGCAGCGAGCGCACCTCGGTGCCCGTCAGCTCGATGCCGGCCTCGTAGGTCTCCAAGATCTCGTAGTCGTGGAAGGCCCGGCGGTTCTTCGCGATGGTCTTCTCCTCGCGCTTCGGCACGGCCCTCACGCCTCCTCGGGTGCGGCGGAAGCGTCGGACGCATCGGCATCGGCATCGGCATCGGCGCCGGCGGCCTTCCCTTCCGCATTCTCGGTCACCGCGCCGCCCAGCCCCGGCACGAAGCTCGTGTCGGGGGCGAGGTCTTGTGCGAAGCGGGTGATGAGGCGCACCGTGGCCTCCAAATCGCGCAGGCAGATGACCTCGGTGGGAGTATGCATGTAGCGCAGCGGCACGGAGATGAGGCCTGTGGGAATGCCCCCGCGCGTCACCTGAATGGCCCGAGCGTCGGTACCGGTGACCGACGGCTCGGCCTCCAGCTGGTACGGAATGCCCTCCGCCTCGGCAGCGGCCACGAGGCGCTCGAACACCACGGGGTTGATGTTCGGCCCCCGCGCGATAACCGGGCCCGCCCCGCAGACGATCTTTCCGTACTTCGTTTTGTCGATGCCCGGGTAGTCCGTGGCATGGGTGACGTCGAAGGCGAGCGCCACGTCCGGATTCACGGCATGGGCGCTTGTCATGGCGCCGCGGGTGCCGATCTCCTCCTGAGTGGTGGCTACGGCGATGAAGTCGCCCGGGGCGCGGCCGGCGCGGGCCAGCTTCTCCATGACGCGACAGGCGATCCACACGCCGCACTTGTCATCGAAGCACTTCGAGACGGCCATGTCGTCGCCGAACCGCTCGAATCCGACGCCGAACGTGATGGGGTCGCCCACCCGCACAAGCTTCTTCACGCGCTTGGGCTTCATGCCCAAATCGATAACGAGGGAGGAGAGCGGCGTCACCGTCTTGCGCTCGTCCGGCTCGATGAGGTGGATGGGCTTGCGGCCCACGATGCCGCGGAGGGTGCCAGAAGCGGTGTGCACGTCGACCCGCATGCCGGGCAGGATGGCCGCGTCCACGCCGCCCAAAGAGGCCACGGAGAGGAAGCCCTCGTCGGAGATGTAGGTGACCATGAGGCCGATCTCGTCCATATGGGCCGCCAGCATGAGCGAGGGCGCACCGGCGTCGCGGCCCTCGAGTACCGCGCGCACCGAGCCCATGGTGTCGGTGGCCACTTCGTCGGCCACATCGGCGAGCCTCTCGCGCACGAGAGACGCCGCCGGTTCCTCGAAGCCCGTCGGCGAGGGAGTCTCCACCAGCTGCTTCAGAAATTTCAGGTGCTTCTTCTTCATATCACCAATATCCTTTCGAATGCTTGCGCTTGCGCTCGGGCTTGGGAGGGCGGAAGTCCAGCGCCAGCTGGCCGTCGGTGGTCTTCTCCCGCTTCTCGGCGGGAGCGGCGCCGGCGCGCTCCACCTTCTCGATGGTCCACGACACCGCGCTCGCGCCGAACAGCTCTAGCATCTTCATGCGCGCGTCGTGGGCGTTGGCCTTGGTGCCGGCCCGCGCGTCGCTCTCGAACTCGAACAGCCCGCGCTCCCTCTCGTAGGAACCCTTCGGCGACTGATAATGGGCGATGTACGTTGCCATAAACTCGCGCGCTTCCTTTCTCAAACGTTCCCGAGCCATGATAGCAGAGCGCACGAACTTCGTGGATGGCCCGGACGCCAGATTCTGCCAGGTAAATGCCACTTCGACCCCGAAATGTGCGCCCCATTTTCCACGTCTTGTACATTTCTATCTTCAACTGGCACTTTTCTGCCATTTCAGCCCCGAAATGTACAAACCGTCTCTTGTCCATCAACCATTTCTAGGCCAAAGTGGCATTTCGAAGGCAGAATCGGAAAAACATCTGGAGACGACCGGCCACCAGCCTGGGCACCGTTGGATACCAAACAGTATCTTCAGTGTCCAAAAAAGAGAAAAGGCCAGAGGCTATAAACCTCTGACCTGGTAAAACATGGAGCCGGTGACAGGAATCGAACCCGCAACCCACTGATTACAAATCAGTTGCTCTACCGTTGAGCCACACCGGCGACGAGCGCGTGAACGGCCGACCCTCCCCATCGATGCCGTTCCGCGTCGGCCCATTGTACGACAACGCTCCGATTTAGGGAAGTTGCAACCGCAGATTCCCTACTCCTTGGCGCCCCACTGCTCGTAGTAGGCGTCGATGGCGGCCGCGATATCGTCGTCGATCACGATGCGCCCGGCCACCTCGTGGTTGTGCAGGCACTCCTTCACCTCGGCCATGGACACGATGGAAGCCACCGGGAAGCCGTACTTCGCCTCGATCTCCTTCTGGGCCGTGGTGACGCCGCCCTTCCCCACCTCCATGCGGTTGAGCGACACGATGAGCCCGCGCACATCCACATCGGCAGCGGCCTTCAAGATGGGGTAGGTCTCGTCGATGGACTTGCCCGAAGTGGTGACGTCCTCCACCATGATGACCTTGTCGCCGTCGTGAAGCTCCGCGCCGAGCAGGTTGCCCGCGTCGGCGCCGTGGTCCTTCACTTCCTTGCGGTTGCAGCAGTACTTTACCTCCTTGCCGTACAGCTCCTGAAGCGCCATGGCCGTCACCACCGCCAAGGGGATGCCCTTGTAGGCTGGCCCGAACACCACATCGAAGTCCAGCCCGAAATTGTCGTTGATGGCCTGGGCGTAGTACAGACCCAGCCGATGCAGCTGCTCGCCGGTCACATAGGCGCCCGCATTCATGAAGAACGGCGACTTGCGCCCGCTCTTCAGCGTGAAATCGCCGAACTTCAGCACGTCGCTCTGAACCATGAACTCGATGAACTCGCGCTTGTAAGCCTCCATAGCCGCCCTTTCATCCGTGAGGAGTTCCCTCATGTTTCCTATGGGCACCATGATACCCGATTTCCTCGTCGGTTTCCCCGAATCGATCAAAGTGCGGCTCCAGCACGGTTGGCGCGGGGAACGAACCGGGACATTCCCGCGTCATTTCTGCGGTTCGGATCGCGTAGCATGGCACGATCCAAACCCCCGGTGAAAGGACGGCCTAGATGTCGAGAAACCTTCTGTTCAGCGAGTACCCCATGTTTGACAGGATCATGGAGGAGCGCCCCGATCTGTGCCGCCGAGTGCTGGAGACGGCCCTCGGTGTGCCCGTGGACGAGGTACGCAACGTCGTCGCCGAGCGCACCCTGCAGCCCCGCGTCGGCTCCCACGGAGTGCGCCTCGACGCCTGGGTTCGCACCTCGGACGCGCTCTACGACGTGGAGATGCAGACCTACTCCCGCGAGGGCCTGGGTCGACGCATGCGCTACTACCAGAGCGCCATGGACACTGCGATGCTGCGCCCGGGAGCCACCTACGACAGTTTGCCCGAGAGCTTTATCGTTTTCATCTGCCTACACGACGAGTTCAAGGAGGGGCTCCCCGTCTACACCTTCGACATGATATGCGATGAGAGCGGATCCGTGGTACTCGGGCACGGCTTCAGATGGGTCGTGCTCAACGCCTCCGCTTGGGAGATGTTGCCAGACGGGCCGCTTCGTGGTTTACTTCGGTACGTCGCCACCGAGGAGGTCGGAGGCGACGGCCTTACCGCCGACCTCGCGGCCGCCGTGGAGGCCGCCAACGAAGACGCTCCATGGAGAGAGGAGTCTCTTGTCATGCTGACGCTGGAAGAGGATATGCGCGCCCAAGGCCGCCTCCTGCAGAAGAAGGGTCGTGAGGAGGGGCTTGCCGAGGGCAGAGCCGAGGGTAGGGCCGCGGGACGGGCGGAAGGAGCCGACCAACTTGGAAAGCTGATAGCTCAGCTTATGGATGCCGGCCGCTTCGAGGACGCCCGCCGTGCGGCGACCGATGCGGAATACCGTGAGGGGTTGCTCGAGGAGCTTGACTCGTAGAAGCAGGAGCAATCGCGAACCGACGACAACGAAGTCTCCCCCTTCGCAAGCCCCCTCGCCGCCACACTCCTCTCCCGACCCCAGAAGACATACGCCGCAAGCAAACCGGCGATGTTCCGCCCATTGACACGCGAACATCTATTCGGGTAGTATAGCGTACATTCATTCGGGCGAACAAGTGTGCTCGTTTGGTGTTAGCGGCGGGAAGATGTCTGGCGGTTGGAAGGGGTTGCGCGGTGAACGTCATCGAGAAGCTGGAGATTCTGGCCGATGCGGCGAAGTACGACGTGGCTTGCACCTCCTCCGGGGTTCAGCGCGCGGGCAAGGCCGGACAGCTGGGCGCGGCCACCCAGGCGGGATGCTGCCATTCGTTCACGCCGGACGGGCGCTGCGTCACGCTGCTCAAGGTGCTCATGACCAACGTCTGCGTCTACGATTGCTGCTACTGCGTGAACCGCGCGAGCAACGCCGAGGCACCCCGAGCCGCATTTACGCCTCGCGAGTTGGCCGACCTCACCATCGGCTTCTACCGCCGCAACTACATCGAGGGGCTGTTCCTCTCCTCCGGTGTCGCCGGATGCCCCGACCGCACCACCGAGCTCATGATCGAGGCCCTGCGCATCCTGCGGGAGGAGTACGGCTTTCGCGGCTACATCCACACCAAGGCCATCCCCGGCACCTCGGTGGAGCTCATCGACGAGCTGGGGCACCTGTCCGACCGTCTCTCGGTGAATCTGGAGCTGCCGAGCCGGCAGAGCCTGGGGCTTTTGGCCCCCAACAAGTCGCGTGCGTCCATCCTGGCCCCCATGCGGCATATCTGCGACTCCATCGCCGACGATGCGGAATCGCGCTCGCTGGCGAAGAAGCGCACTACGGTATACCTGACGAAGAAGAACGCCCGGAAGGCACGGGCCTTCGCGCCGGCGGGCCAGTCCACCCAGATGATCGTCGGAGCCACCCCGGAAAGCGACTACCAGATCCTGAACCTGTCGGCGGCCCTGTACACCCACCTGTCGCTGAAGCGCGTGTTCTTCAGCGCCTACCTCCCCGTCGTGTCCGACCCGCTCCTGCCCGCCACCGACGCCGTGCAGCTGAACCGCGAGCACCGCCTCTACCAGGCCGACTGGCTCTTGCGCTTCTACGGCTTCAACGTGAGCGAGATCATCGACGAGGAGAACCCCTTCCTCGCCCCCGATGTCGATCCGAAGGCGAACTGGGCTCTGAACCACCTGGACTTCTTTCCCGTGGAGGTGAACAGCGCGCCTTTGGAGGCCCTTCTGCGCGTGCCCGGCATCGGCGTGCGCGGGGCGAAGCTCATCTGTCGGGCACGACGGCAGTCCACCCTCGGCGAGGCGGAGCTGAGAAAGCTCGGCATCGCCTACAAGCGGGCCCGCTACTTCATCACCGTGAACGGCGCCTGGGGCGGATCGGGAGTCGATTTCTCACGCGAGGCCCTGCACGCGCGGCTTTCGGCCCCTATCGACGGCGGTCGCCATGGGCGCCGCGCCGACCGCGCCCCAGCTGGCCAGATGATCCTCTTCGAAACCGTGGAGGCACCGCCCGTACTGCCCGAGGCGAGCCCCGATGCGGCAACCGCCCGCGAGGTCGCCTTCGCCGCCCAGCGCCGGGCCCTTGAGGCGGCCGGGACGGCGACCGGGCGGCAAGCGGCCGCAACCGAGCCGGCATCGGTCGCAGAGCGCTCGATCGCCGACGGCCGCAAAACGCTCGACAGCCCGCTGCTCTCGGTGGCCTAGGTGGGCGCCATGAAGCATATCCCGAACGCATACGCGGAGGGCGCCCCTGCGACGCCCTCCCCTCCTCCCGACATCTACGACGAGGTGGCCTACGCCTACGACGGCTCCCTGGAAGGGCTGCTCTCGGCCGTCTTCGCCGCCTACGAGCGCCACGAGCGTCCCACCGATGTCGCGCCGGAAGAGCGCCTGCAGCCCCGTCTCGGCCAGCGCGTGGCGCTCATCCCCACCGACCAGGACCGGGCCCTGCGCGTCATGAGCACCCTGCGCCGCCAGTGCGGCCGCGCGGCAGCCCTGGCGGTGACCCGCGCCGCTTGCTCGGACGAGCCGGATGCGGGCACGGCGGTCTACCGCTTCGTGCGCTATGCCATCGACGAGCAGAAGCATCGCGCATGCGAGCACTGCCGCAAGCGCGCCTCCTGCGCAGGCCGCGGCGGCATGGGGCCGTGCCCCAAGCAGCGGGGTCGCGCCTTCTCGGACATCACCCACCCGGCAGTAGAGCGGCTCTTCCGCATTTCGCGCTCGGTCGGTCAGGAATGCGAGCATATGCGCCAGTTCGTGCGCTTCCAGCACCTCGCCGGCGAAGGAGCCGATGTGTGGTTCGCCCGCGTGAACTCGAAGGCGTCGGTGGTGCCGCTCATCATGGATCATTTCGTGGAACGGCTCGGCGTGCAGCCCTTCATCATCTACGACGAGGTGCACCATCTCGCCGGCGTCTACGACGGCGGCGACTGGCAGCTGGTGAACACCGAGGGCGCCGGCGACTTGGAACGGGCGCTGCCCGACCGCACCGCCGACGAGGCCCTCATGAGCGAGGCCTGGCGCACCTTCTACAAAAGCGTCTCCATCGACGCCCGCTACCACCCGGAGCTGCGCCGTCAATTCATGCCCAAGCGCTTCTGGAAGAACCTCACCGAGCTGCAGGAAAGCCCTGCCGCCCTGCGCACCGCGCTACGCTGAGCGCGGGTGAGCCGCGGCCGCGCAAACATCCCCGCCGGTGCGACGACAGCCCTACAAGCTGAATACCAGCTCGCTGGTCGGGGCGGTCAGCTTGCCGGGCACGGGACGCTCGCACTCGTAGGCAATCCCCACGGCCGGCCCCACGTGCACGCCGATGACCGGACTGACGGGCAGCACCTCCACCGCGTGTCCCACCACCGGCTCAATAGCCTCGCGCGCCCATTTGATGGCGGGGGCCGCCGATCCGATGTAGTGCACCACCACGCGCTTGAGTCCGCACGCATCGATATCCTCCTTGAAGATATCGACCATACGCGCCAGCGTCTTCTTCCACGTGCGCACTTTCGCCAACGTAGCCGTCTCCCAATCGGCCACCGTGAGCACGGGGGAGATTTGCAGCAGACCGCCGAGCAACGCCGACGCACCTCCAATGCGACCGCCCGCCTTCAAAAAAGCAAGGCTCTCCGGCGCGAAGATGAACCGCGACGAGACGACCGAATCAATCGCCGCCTGCGCGCACCGCGTCAGATCGCCGCCCGCATCGCGCGCATCGCATGCATCGAGCACCGCGAACATCTCGTCGCCGCAGTTCGACGTCGAGTCGATCAGTGTGCAGCGGAACTGCTTGTAGCGCTCCTTGCAGGCCCGAGCGCTGCGCACCGCCCCCTCGAACGCTCCGGACATCTTCGACGAGATGAAAACCCCGAGCACCTCATCGGCCGCCTGCGCCGCCTTTTCGAAAATCGTCTCCATCGCATGCTGCGAGGGCTGGCTCGACGTAGGCGGATTGTCGATCATGTCGGCGATATCCTCGTAGAACGCATCGACGTCCATGTCGGCCTCGCGGTACTCACGACCATCCCGATTCACGAACAGCGAGACGACTTCGATATCGCGCGCCCGCACCACCTCGGCGGGGATAGAGGCGACCGAATCGGTGACGATCTTGACCACGACTTCTCCTTTCAGCGAGGCACCCGAAGGCATCCGCGCCGCACGCGACGGCGTATCGCGACGCTGCGGCCGCGATGGGGCATTTTTGCTATCGTACACCATGTGCACGGTCGAAAACGCGCGCAGAGGAGAAGTTCATGCGACCGTTGAGCCAAAAGTCGGCTAATACTTCCGCATGCCGCTGGCAGCTAGGCGCTACACGCCCGTGAAATCGAAAGCCGGGATGAAGCTCTCCTCGGCGGCTCCCCCTTCTTGCCAGAAGTAGTCCTCCACTCCCAACGCGTCAGCGAAATCCAGCAGCTCCTCGTACTCGGAATCGGGCACGGCGCGCCCCAGCTCGGGGCTCGCGACCAGAGCCGCGGCGGCCCGCGCATCACCCGCATCAGCGGCCCGGGCGATCACCGGCGTGTACTGGTTCATGAGCGACAGGCGAATATCGCCTCCAAAGCGTTCGTGGAGAAGCCTCACCACGGCCTTGGAGTTCTCCAGGGCCCCGGGCAGCATGAGATGGCGGACGACCACGCCGGAGACGAGGCGCTCCTGGCCACGGAACCCATCGTAGCGCGGGGCACCCGTCGCCTCGACCATCGCCTTCAGGGCCGCAAGAGCCACCTCGGGATAGTCGGCGGCACGGGAGTAGCGCGCCGCCAGCTCGCCGTCGACGTACTTGAAATCGGTGAGGTAGGCGTCCACGAAGCCGATATTGTCGCGCACTGCCTCCACGGTCTCGTAGCCGCCTGTGTTCCACAGCACCGGGAGCACCACGCCCTGCTCGCGGGCCAGGGCAACCGCCTCGCGGATCTGCGGCGCGAAGTGCGTCGGCGTCACGCAGTTGATGTTCAGCGCCCCGGCGCGCTCAAGCTCGCCCATAATGACAGCAAGGCGCTCGACGGTGATCGCCCGGGCCGCCTCGCCCAGGGCGATAGAGGCGTTCTGGCAGTAGACGCAGCGCAGAGGGCAGCCGGAGAAGAAGATGGTGCCGCTGCCGTCCTCGCCGGAGATCGGCGGCTCCTCCCAGAAGTGCAGCGCCGCCCGGGCCACGAGCACCTCGCCCGCAGCTCCGCAAACCCCGCGCTCCCCCGCCGCCCGATCGGCCCCGCACCTCCGGGGGCATAACTCGCACGACGATGGCAACGTGCAGAGGGGATGCGGGATGCCTTGACCGAGCGAGTTCCGCAGCGAACGGAAATGCCCGGTGGGCATTTCCGCCGAGCGAGGACTGTCTGAGCGAATCAAGGTATCCCGCAGCCCCGACCCTGGCGAGTCACAGCTAATTGGAGCTGTAATCGAAGTCGTCGTTGTACGGGGCGAAGTCGTCATAGTCGTCGTAGTCGTGATCCTCGCGGAAGTGGTCGTGGCCGCAGCCGTCCTCGTCGTCGTAGGCGCTCCAGTCCTCGTCCTCCTCGGAGGCAGGGTGCCCATAGGCCACTTCGGCGCGCGTCCAATCGAGCCCGGCCCGGGCCCCGGCCGCCTCGTCCTGGTACACCAGCGACAGCGCCGCCGGCGCCATATCGGCGCCCCCGATGACCACCAGAAGCTCCAGCAGGTGCATGGTCGCCTCCACGCCGGGCAAAATCACCTCGGCGTCGTCGGCGGCCATGAGCGCCGCGGACAGCTCGGCCAGAAGCATCTCGGCCGTGTAGTCGCCGGTGTAGCGCTGCTGGCGCACGGCCTGCACCACGGGATCGGCGGAGACGGGGCTGAACAGCGGAATCTGGTCGGCGTCCAGCGCCCCCACCGAGCGAGCCGAGGCATCGTCCAAGGCCACGGCCTCGATGGCGCTCACCAGATCGGCGGCCAAGGGCAGCGTGTGGGTGTTGCGCAGAAGCTGCGCGCGGCCCGGTGCCCCCACTTCCACCACTTCCCCGAAGATGGCGTCCAGAAGCCGGCGAACCTCATCGGTCAGCTCGGCTTCGGTGGCCACCGGCCCCAGAAGGTTCTCGCGGGCGAAGGCATCGGCGGCCACCAGCGAGCGCACCGTCGCCGGCGCCTCTACCATGACCAGGTCGTTCACCGTCGCCACGGCGTTGATCTCACGGGCGAAGTTCGGCGTGGCGGCCGACAAGTCCACCAGCGTGGATCCCTGGGCCGCCGTCGTGACGAGCCCCTCGTCGCCGAAGTACAAGTCCTCCAGCGCCGATCCGGAGGTGGCGAACGTCACCACGATGTCCGCCGAGGCGACATCGGACACTCGGGAGAAGCCGGCGTCGGCCAGGCGCCCCTCCACGGCCCCGATGAACGACGGGGCTCCCACGTAGGCGTACGACTTCGCCATTACTTGTCTCCCTTCACCTTGCGGGCGATGCGATCGGCCACGGACAGGTTCTCGCGCTTGTCATGGCCCCAGAACACCACGGCCAGCATATCGGTGCCCACATGAGACCCGATGACCGGCCCGATGTTGCACACCAGACACAAAAGCCCGGGCGCCTCCTTTTCCAGGGCCTCCTTCAAACGCGCGGCATCTTTGGGGCAGTCGGCGTGGCCCACAATGGCGACATGGGCCTGACCGGCGTCGTCGACGTTCTTCTTGTAGTACTCCGCCAGCTGCCTGATGCCCTTCTTGCGCCCCCGGGCCACGCCGACCAACGACAGCGTCCCGTCCTCGGCAATGACGAGCAGCGGCTTCACATCCAGGGCGGCACCGGCCACGGCAACCGAGGCGGGAATGCGGCCGCCGCGGCGCAAGGCCTCCAGGTCGTCCACCATGAACTCCTCGTTCACGAAGCAGCGGGCCTCCTCGGCCCAAGCGGCCAGCTCGGCGGCCGACATGCCCTTCTCGTGCTGCACCAGCGCCTCGTAGACGAGCAGCCCCTCGGCCACGCTGGCCAAATGGGTGTCCACGATGTGCAGCTCGAAGTCCGGGTGCTCGGCGAGAACCTGGTCGCGCACGACGCAGGCGGCGTCGAAAGAGGCGGACAGCCCGCTGGAGAACGCCAGGTACACCGCCGGCGTCCCCTCCTCGGCCGCCGCCGTGAACGTGTCGGTGAGCGTCTGCAGCGTCACCTGGGCCGTCGAGGGCTCGGCGCCCTTGCGCATGGCCCCGTAGAAGGCCTCGGCCGACACGGACTCGAACAGGTCATCCTCGAAGGTGCCCCCGTCGACGGTGTAGGGGAACTTCATGAGCGTGACGCCTGGGCGCCGCACCACCGAGGCGGGCAGATCGCAGCAGGAATCGATGATCAGGTGGCATTTCGCCATAGAGCGTCCTCTCTATAAAATATGTCGCAGCTCGGCCACCAGCGCCCGGCGGCGCTCGTTGAGGCCCAGCTCCAGACCAACAGGATAGGTGTGGGGGTTCAGCATACGCAACTGAGTTTCGTCAAGGGTTTCCAAACCAACACAAGCGCGGGCGCGGGCGGCCATGGCGCTGCGGTCCTCCGGCGCGAGCACCACCTTGCCGGCACGGGCCAAAGGACGCAGCAGTGTCTCGAAGCGCAGGCCCGAGAGGTTCTTCTGGCGCAAATCGTCCATGGGGTCCACGATGACCTCCCGCGCATCCGGCGTCTCGTTCACATCGAAGACCATGTCGCCAGCGATGCGGCCGTCGGACTGGTAGTACCGGCGCACGTCGAGCACGCCCGGGGTGGTGAGCTTGGCGGCCGACTCGGAGATCTTCAGCCGCGCCGTCCAAGGGGCATCCTCGCCCGCGCGAACCGCGGCCAGCTTGTAGACGCCGCCCAGAGTCGGCTGGTCATAGGCGCTCGCCAGCTTCGTGCCCACGCCGAAGGACATGACGTCGGCCCCCTCCTCCAGCATCGACTGGATGGTGTACTCGTCCAGATCGTTCGAGAGCACGATGCCGCAATCGGTAAGCCCCGCCTCATCCAGCATGCGCCGGGCCATCTTCGAGAGCCACGACAGGTCGCCCGAGTCGATGCGGATGCCGGCCAGGCGCTCGCCGCGCTCGCGCATTTCCAGGCCCACGGTGATGGCGTTCCTGATGCCCTGCTCCACATCGTAGGTATCCACCAGAAGGATGCAGTTGTTCGGGAAGATGCGGGCGTACTCGCGGAAGGCGGTAAGCTCGTCATCGAAGGACATGACCCAAGAATGGGCGTGAGTGCCCGAGACCGGGATGTTGAAGAGCTTGCCGGCCAGCACGTTCGAGGTTGAGGCGCAGCCGCCCACCACCGCCGCGCGCGATGCCCACACGCCGCCTAGGCCCTGGGCCCGACGCAGGCCGAACTCCGCCACGGGGCGCCCCTTGGCGGCGCGGCACACACGGGCGGCCTTGGTGGCGATGAGCGTTTGGAAGTTCACCATGTTCAACAGCGCCGTCTCGATGAGCTGGCACTGCATGATGGGGCCGGTGACCCGCACGAGCGGCTCGTGGGGGAACACGATCGTGCCCTCGGGCACCGCGTCGATATCCACCGACAGGCGCAGATCGCGCAGATACTCCAGGAAGGCCGGATCGAACAAGGGGCCGCCGGCCGGGGCGTCCAGCGAGGCCAGATAGGCGATGTCCTCCTCGCTGAAGCGGAACGTCTCCACCAGGTCGGCCAGCTGGGCCATGCCGCAGGCCACCGCGTAGCCCCCCTTGAAGGGGTAGTCGCGGAAGTACATGGTGAAGCAGGCCTCCTCGCCCGCTTTCTCGGCGTCCCAGTAGCCCTGGGCCATGGTGATCTGGTACAGATCGGTGAGCAGGGCGTAGTCCACGTTCATGAGTGAGGTGCCTCCCTAGTTTCCGGTGCCGTTGCCGCCGTTGCCGCCGGGCTGCTGGCCCGAGCCCGAGCCCGCGCCCGCGCCCGCGCCGCCGTCGGCCTTGGGCTTGCGGGAGCGGCGCCGGCGCCGGGGCTTGGAAGCGCCCCCGTCCGCCTTGGCGCCCTCGCCCCGGGACGCACTACCCTGCTCGGCCCGCAGCCCCGAGGATTTCTGGCCCGGCCGCGGCGAGGCGCCCTTGGACTTGCCGTCGCCCTGGCCGGAGCGAGAGCGGCCCTGGGAGCCCTTGGCCCTTTGCGCTTTCCCCTGGCCGCCCTGGCCGCTCTGGCTGCGCCCGCCGTCCTTGGGTCGCGCCCCGTCCTTGGGCCGCGAGGCCGTCCCGGAGCGCTGACGGCGCGGCTTCGGCGATGCGGCTCCCTCGCCGCGCGCGCCCTCCTCGCGGGAGGTGGACACGCGCTCCAAACCGCGCCCGTCGTCGGCCGCCGACAGCTTCGTGGAACGGCGGCGCTTGCGGGGCGGGGCGGCCGGGGCCGGAGACGCCGTCGGCGCCCCCGCCGAGCGCGAGCTGCCGCGCCCGCGGCCCTCGGAGCCGCTGCGGCGCGAGCGCCCCGCCTCGCCCGATCCTTTGCGCGATCCGCCGGTATGGCGCACCTTGGCGCCCTCGGCCAGCTTGTCGGCCCCGGTGAACTGGCTCGTCGAGAAGATGAGCGCCTCGCCGCCGATGAGCCCGCGATCGCTCGTCGCCTCTTCCCAAGCCTCCTCCCCCACGGCATTGGGCCGCGTAGCACCCTCGGGCGCCGGATCGAAGTCGGACAGGGGCACCTTCACGGGCTTTTCCCCCTCCACCTTCAGCGACACGATCTCCCGCGGCACGTCGTGATCGACCACCTTGGCAGGCCCGGCCGGCGTCTGCACCGTGGCGTTCAGCTTGGGAGCGCGGCCCTTGAAGTCCTTGTAGGCGTCGAACTCGTAGCGCAGACAGCACATGAGGCGCCCGCACAGCCCCGAGATCTTCTGGGGGTTCAGCGAGAGCCCCTGCTCCTTGGCCATGCGAATGGACACGGGGCAGAACTCGCCGCCGAGCCGCTTGCAGCACAGCTCCTGGCCGCAGTGCCCGATGCCGCCCACCATGCGGGCCTCGTCGCGCACGCCGATCTGACGCATGTCGATGCGCACGTGGAAGCGGGCCGCCAGCTTGCGTACCAGCTCGCGGAAGTCGATGCGCTCCTCGGCCTCGAAGTAGAAGACGGCCTTGTCGCCGTCGAGCAGAAATTCCACGGACACCGGGTGCATGTCCTCGTGGTACTCCCGGGCCATCTCCTTGAACACCGGCAGGGCCTCGGCGGAAGCGCGCTCCATCTCGGCCGCCTGCTCGATGTCCTCCTCGGTCGCGATGCGCTCCACGGGGCGCAGGGCGCTCTTCAGCGCGCGCACCTGCTCCTCGGACACCTCGATGACCTCGCTCGCGGCGATGCCGAACTCGGTGCCCCGGGCGGTGCGCACCACCACGGGCATGTCCTTCTCTATATCCAAATCGCCCGGATCGAACCATAGCGTCCGGGGGTTGAAGGTCAAGTTAATCGGTGCGACCCGAACCATGAACAACCTCTCTTACGTCGAACAGCAACGTGTCCAAGCACGTTTCTGGGGATACATTATAGGCCAGCGCCCGCTCGCACTCGTCCACCTTGGAGCAAGCTGCGGCGATGACCGCCGCATCGGCGCCGGAGAACAGCGCGACCAGCGAATCGCGCACATCGGTGTTGATGACCAGCTCCGGCGTCCCGCAGGCCACCATGAGCCCGTCGCGCAGCCACGAGCGAACCATGGCCGTCGTCTGGTGCAGATACTCGGAGGTCTTCGCCGACAGCTGGCGCTTGTTGCGCGCCTCTATCTGGCGGATGGCAGATTTCGCGAGAAAGTCGGCGTTCTCGGCAAGCTCCTCCTCTTGAGAGGCGCGCACCTCGTCGAGCGGCGCCTTCGACGCCTCCACGAGCGCGCGGGCCATCTCCACCACATCCCAGTCGTCGGCGCGCTGAAGCATGGCCAAATCGGAGAAGAGCCGCGTCCGGAAGGCGAGGCGCTCGCTTCCCGGCGCCCGCAGAAACGCCACGGCCGAGGTGATGGAGCCGCCGCAGGCCTCGATGGCCTGGCGCGCCTGGGCGGGATCGGCGCCGGTGTTCTGGGCCACGATGCCCGCGGCCTCCGAGGCGGGAATGTGGCGGAAGGGCACCACCTGGCAGCGGGAGACGATAGTGGGCAGCACCGACTCGCGGGTGCGACCCAGAAGGATCATCACCACGTCGTCGGCCGGCTCCTCCAGCGTCTTTAAGAACGCGTTGGCGGCGCTCGCGCCCAGCTGGTCCACGCGATCCAGAATGTAGATCTTCTTGTCGGCCTGAATGGGAGAGAGCGCCGTGTCGGCCACGATCTCGCGCACCTGTTCCACCAGATACCCGTTCGCGCCGGCCGGGGCGAAATAGCGCACGTCGGGATGCTTGCGCCGCAGAATGCGCCCGCAGCGGTCGCAGGCGCCGCAGGAACCGCCCCGCGGCCCGCGGGGCCCCTTCGGGCACATGAGTGCCTGGGCGAGCGCATAGGCGGCCTGGGTCTTGTTGGAGCCGGCCGGCCCCACGAACAGATAGGCCTGGGTCACCCGCTCCGAGACCACCGAGGCGCGCAGAAACTCGCGCACCTTGGGCTGTCCCAGAATGTTCTCGAAGGCGTCAGCCACGGGCGCCCTCCTTCGCCTTCGCTTCCTTCTCGGCGCGCTTGGCCGCCATCTCCCGTGAGACGAGGGCATCCAGATCCGCCCCGCCGGCCAGCGCCGCGGCGGCCTCCGGTAGCACGGGCGATACCGCCTCCAGCACGGCGCGGAACGTGTCGGCGCGGTGCACCCGCGAGAGCACCGTCCTCACCCGGGCCGGGTCGGCCTCGGCGATCTGCTCGAAGCCCACGGCCACCCGGCTGTGGAAGGCGTCGCCGGCCAGCTCCAGGCGGTCGGCCCCCTCGCGGCGCCCCATGCGCGAGCGCACGGCCGAGGCGGGGGCCACCAAAAGCACCGTGGCATCCGGCACCACCCCGTCGCAGGCGAACCGGTTCGCCGCGTCGATGAAGGCGCCGTCGAGCCCCCGCCCGCAGCCCTGGTAGGCCACGGTGGAGTCGTAGAACCTGTCGCACAGAACCACCGCCCCGCGCCCGAGCGCCGGACGGATGACCTCGTCGACGATCTGGGCCCGGGCCGCCTCGTAGATGAGCAGCTCGGCGCGGTCGCTCATGGCCTCATGGGCCGGATCGAGCACGACGGCGCGCAGAGCCTCCCCCACGGCGGTGCCGCCGGGCTCGCGCAGACGCACCACCTCGCGACCGGCATCTTCCAGAAGTCGGGCGAGGAAGCGTATCTGCGTCGACTTGCCGGCGCCGTCGCCCCCCTCGAAGGTGACGAAGACGCCCGTGTTCGCGGGTGCTGCCACAGCTGCTAGGCCCCTTCCCGCTCGGCGGCGGCGCACGCGCGCACGGCGTCGGCCACGGCGTCGGCCACGCGCGGGTCGAAGGGGTCGGGCATGATGAACTCCTCAGAGAGCTCCTCGTCGGAGACGAGCGCGGCCAAAGCCTCGGCAGCAGCCAGCTTCATGGGCTCGGTGATGCGCTCGGCCCGGGCCTGCAGCGCCCCCTTGAAGATGCCGGGGAAGGCGATGACGTTGTTCACCTGGTTCGGGAAGTCCGACCGTCCGGTGCCCACCACGCGCGCCCCGGCGGCGCGGGCCTTATCGGGGAAGATCTCGGGAGTGGGGTTGGCCATGGCGAACACGATGGCGTCGTCGGCCATGGAGGCGACCATGTCGGGCGTGATGACGCCGGGAGCCGAAACCCCGATGACGATGTCGGCGCCTTCCATGGCGTCGGCGAGCGTGCCGGATTTGTCCTCCAGGTTCGTGACGGCCAGCATGGCCTCTTGGGCCGGATTCATCCCCTCGTAGGAGGAGCTCAAGATGCCGCGGATGTCGCACATGGTCACGCGCGCGAAGCCGTAGGACAGAAGCAGCTTGGCGATGGCGATGCCCGCCGAGCCCGCGCCGTTGACGACCACGCGCACCGACGCTTTGTCCTTGCCCACAAGGCGCAGCGCGTTGATGATGCCCGAGAGCACCACGATGGCCGTGCCGTGCTGGTCGTCGTGGAAGACCGGGATGTCCAGCGCGTCGTTCAGCCGCGCCTCGATCTCGAAGCAGCGGGGGGCGGCGATGTCCTCCAGGTTGATGCCGCCGAAGGCCGGGGCGATGCGGATGACCGTCTCGATGATCTCGTCGGTGTCCTGGGTATCCAGGCAGATGGGGAACGCGTCCACGCCGCCAAAGGCCTTGAACAGGGCTGCCTTGCCCTCCATGACCGGCATGGCGGCGGCAGGGCCGATGTTGCCCAGCCCCAGAACAGCGCTGCCGTCGGAGACGACGGCCACCGTGTTCGCCTTCAGCGTATAGTCGTAGGCCGCCTCGGGGTTCTCGGCGATGACCTTGCAGGGCTCGGCGACCCCGGGGGTGTAGGCCACGGCCAGATCGTGGCGCGTGGCGATGTCCATCTTCGGATCGAAGGCGAGCTTGCCGCGCCACTCGGCGTGCTTGGCGAGCGATTCCGCTGCGATATCCATAGGTTCCAAGTCCTTAGAACGATTTCTCCCGTGTAAACCTGTCTATTGTACCCCCTCCCCGCCCGCGTACCCCCGCTCGCCCCTCCCCTGCGCACAAGTTCCACCCGCCGCACAAGTTTCGACCCCTAAGCCAGACTTGTGTATCGCGCCCTTCCCTGTCGCATCCCACCAGTCGCGCGCGCTTCGCCCCCCCCACCCTTGTGCCCCCCCCAACACCAACCTCTCACCTCTCGCATCCGCAAAACCTTTCCAACCAATCCCAAGGCCGCATTTGGGCAAAAAATTCGACTTGTTAGACTTTCGCCCCCTTGGCGACCTCCGCTTTGAGCTATATTGGGAAGAAAACGACCTAATTACCCGGAAAATCTGAGAATATCCTCCAAGGAAACTCTAACAACTCGAAATTCTTACTCCAAACAGGCCCGACTATTGGATGGAGGCGTCCGTGAACGAAGAGACCCCCGAAACGATGGCCATAGGCGAAATGCCTACTGGCGAAAACGTGTCCCACGAAAGGTGCCCCCGACAGCCATTGGTTACCGAACGCCTTAACGCCGAGACGGTGGGCGAGGCGGTTTACGACGCCATTCGCCAGTGCGCCGTCACGTTGCGGCCCGACTTCCAAAGAGCCGTGGAAGCGGCGCGCGAGGAGGCGGTGCCGGAGAGCCGGGAAGCGGGCGTGCTCGACCGCATCCTGGAAAACGCCCGCATCGGCGTGACCGACGGCGTGCCCATCTGCCAGGACACCGGCAGCGTGTGGGTGTGTTTGGAAGTCGGCGAAAAGCTCAGCGTGCCCGGCAACATCTTCAGCCGCGTGAACGACGCGGTGGCCCGCGCCTACACCGACGGCCACCTGCGCATGTCCCTTGTGCGCGACGCCCTGTTCGACCGCGCCAACACCGGCGACAACACGCCCGCCTTCTGCGAGCTGAAACTCGTGCCCGGCACCAGCGCCACCCTGCACGTGCTGCTGAAGGGCGGCGGCTCCGACAACGCCTCCCGCGTGGTCATGCTGCCCCCGGGCGCCGGCGCTAACGGCGTGCGCCGGGTGGTCCTCGATTGCGTGCGCGAGAAGGCGGCCAACGCCTGCCCGCCGCTCGTCATCGGGCTGGGGGTGGGCGCCACCTTCGACAAGGTGGCGGGACTCGCCAAGCACGCCCTTCTGCGCGAGGTGGGCGGCCCGGCCGCAAGCGCCGAGGCGGCGGCCTTTGAAGAAGAGCTGCTGGCGGAGGTGAACGCGCTCGGCATCGGTCCTGCGGCCCTGGGGGGCGCCCCCACGGCCCTGGCCGTGCACCTGGAGACGGCCCCCTGCCACATCGCCGCCCTGCCCGTTGCCGTGAACATGGGCTGCTGCGCCATGCGCAGTGCGTCCGTCAAGCTCGTTTAGCGTACCACCCCGAAAGGACTCCCCATGGCGAAAACCGTCTCCCTCACCTTGCCGCTGGCCCGCGCGGACCTCGCCGACCTCCAGGTCGGCGACGAGGTACTGCTCTCGGGCCCCGTCTACACCATGCGCGACGCCGGCCACGAGCGCGCCCTGCGATGCTTGGAAGACACTGGCCACCTCCCCTTCGATCTGGAAGGTGCCACCCTCTTCTACGCCGGCCCCACCCCCGCGGCGGCCGGGCGCCCCTTGGGCTCGGTCGGCCCCACCACCGCCAGCCGCATGGATTTCGCCACGCCGGCGCTCTTCGAGGCCGGCATCGTCGCCGCCATCGGCAAGGGCAAGCGCAGCCCCGAAGTCGTGCGCTCCTGCCAGGAAACCGGCAGCGTCTACCTCTGCACCGTGGGCGGCATCGCCGCGCTTCTAGCGAAATCCGTCACCGAAAGCGAACTTGTCGGCTGGGAAGACCTCGGCACCGAGGCTCTGCGCAAGCTCACCCTGAAGGACTTCCCCGTCTACGTCGCCGTCGACACCAAAGGCGGCGACCTCTACCGCAAGATAGAAGCCGCCGCCCAATAAGCTCGACAATTCAGCACTGCTCGACTTAAATCAAACCAACCCTCCGAGCGCTTCCCCCGGCAGGTTACTTCTTGGAAGCCGCTTTCCGGCCACCCTTAGAGCGACCGCTCTTCTTCTCGGCCTTCGCCTTCTCTTCCTCCTCCTTGCCCGGACAATCGAAGTTCGGGCACAGCTTCCACGGCCCGCGAGCCGTCTTGATGACCACCATGGGCGCGCCGCAGTGCTCGCACACCTCCTCGGTGGGAACGATGTCGCCGTACTGGGGCAACGGGTAGCGCGTCTGGCACTCGTCGAAGTTCTCGCAGGTGATGGAGCGCTTCAGCGTGCGCGGGTTGCGGCGGGCGATGAGGTTCTTGTCGAGCTCGCGCTCCGCGCACACGGGGCACTTGCCCACCACGACCTCGGGCTCCTGGTTGGAGGGGCAGGCGGGGTCGATGCACTGCACCCGCGGCTTGCTGCGGAAGGCGGTCACCTTCACCTGGGGCATGCCGCAGGTGGGGCACTTCTCGGGCACGGCCTCAATCTTGCCCTTGGGAAGCGGATAGGTCACGTCGCAGTCGGGCCAGCCGGCGCACCCGATGAACATCGACTTGGTCTTGTGGCTCGCCTTCAGTTGCAGATCCTTGCCGCACTTGGGGCACGGGCCCACGTAGGCGTCGGCGGCCACGGCATCGGAGAGCGCGTCGGCCACCTCCTCGGAATGGGGCATGAGGTTCGCCAGCTCCTGGGCGAGCAGGTTGCGGGAGGTCTCCACCACCTCGGCCTTCGTCTGCTCCCCCTCGGCGATGCGGTCCATGGAACGCTCCAGTTCGGCGGTCATCTCCGCGTGGGTGATGTGCGGCGCGAACTTGTCCAGGGCGTCGATGACGGCGATGCCCAGCTGCGAGGGCTCGATGGGGTCGTTCTGCACGTACTTCACCTGGTAGAGGCGCTCGATGATGGAGGCGCGGGTCGATTTCGTGCCGAGGCCCAGCTTCTCCATCTCCTGGACAAGCTTGCCCTGGGAATAGCGCGCCGGTGGCTCGGTCTGCTTCTTCGTGCAGGTGGCGCCGTTGAAGGCGATGGTGGAACCTTCGGAAAGCGCAGGGAGCTGCTCGTCCTTCTTTAGCCCGTAGGGGTAGATGGCGCGGAAGCCCGGCTCGGCCAGCACGTCGCCCTTGGCCACGAAGGGCTCGCCGGCCACATCCAGCGTCACCTTCGTGCCCTCCACGGTGGCCGGCCCCGAAAGGGTCGCCAAGAAGCGGCGGGCAATGAGGTTGTACAGTTTGTAGTCGGCCGCGGACAAATCGTCGGGCGTGGCGGCCGCCGTGGGGTAGATGGGCGGGTGGTCGGTGGTCTCGGTCTTGCCGCGCGTGGCCTTCAGGGGGGCGGCGGACAGCAGCTGCTTGCAGTAGGGGCCATAGGCGGGGTTCGCCGCGATGGCGTTCACCACCTCGGCCAGATCCAACGAATCCGGGTACACCGTGTTGTCCACGCGGGGGTAGGAGATGTAGCCGTCCATGTACAGGCTCTCGGCGATGCGCATGCAGCGGGCGGGACTGATGCCCTCGGCCGAGGCGGCGGCCATGAGTGACGTGGTGTTGAAGGGCACCGGGGCCGGAACCTTACGACACTTCTTCTCCACCGAGGCCACCCGCGCACTCACGGCGCCTTCCACGCGGGCCATGGCGGCCGCAGCCTCGGCCTCGGCCTTGAAGCGAGCCGTGGCATGGGGCGCCTCGAAGGCCTCGGGGCCGTCGCCGGCGGTGGGGCCGGCCGCAGCGACACCGTCGAAGGCACCGCGGATGACCCAGTAGTCCTCGGGCACAAACGCCATGCGCTCGCGCTCGCGCTCGACGATGATGGCGAGCGTCGGCGTCTGCACGCGGCCCGAGGAGCGCACGTTGCCGTAGCCGGCGAACTTCACCAGCGTGAGGTAGCGCGTGAGCACCGCGCCCCAGATGAGGTCGATGTCGCGGCGCGACCCGCCGGCGGCGGCCAAGTCGTCGTCCATGGGCACGAGGTTGGCGAAGGCATGGGTGATCTCCGGCTTCGTGAAGGCGGAGTAGCGCGCCCGCGACACCGGCGCCGTGGCGTTCACCTCGCGGCAGCACGACAGCGCGTCCGAGCCGATGAGCTCGCCCTCGCGGTCGAAGTCGGTGGCAATGACGATGGAGTCGGCCTTCTTCGCCAGGTTCTTCAGGGAGCGGATGATGTCCTTCTCCTTGGGCAGCTTCTCGATGGGCGCGTAGATGAGATACGGCAGCGCCTCCATCTTCCACCCCTTGAGTTCCACGCCGTCGGCGGTGAAGGGCTTCTTCTTTTTGAAGGGGGGCTTGGCGAGGCTGTCCGGCACCACGGCGGGCAGCATCTCGCCCTCGGCGGTGACACCCTCCCAACCGCCACGCTTCTTATAGGTAAGGCTCGGGGTGAAATCCGGCTCCAGGATGTGGCCGCGCAGGCCGATGGTCACCCACTCCTCCCCCTCGACTTCGAACCGGTAGACCGGCGTGTTGAACACCTTGTCGGCTTTGGGCTTGGAAGCGCCCAGAAGATCGGCGATCTTCACCGCCGCGTCGTTCTTCTCCGTAACGACCAGTTTCACGGAACCATCCTCCTTCTCGGCCGCATGATGCGGCCCTCACGTTCGCACGATTTACCCCACCTTGAGATTTTTACGTGCGCGGGGTTTCTCTGGGCAGCCGCGCCGCCTTGAGGCCGCGCGAATGCGTGGGGCCTAGGATACACGATTTACCGCGCCGCGGTGCGAGAAAGTCGTTAAATCTGCGCGACCCCGCATGCGGCTCCATTTCGCGTTCGCGCACCCCGCGCCCGGGCGCCTTCGCCTGCACCGCATTCGCGCGCGAAGCCGCCCCCGCAAGGTTCCCGTAAGGTCGATGACCGTTTCATGGGCGTCCCGTAGTCGATTTATGAAGACGGAGCCTGCGGGTTACCATAGATGCCGGACGCCGTCGAATCGCAGCATTCGACCCGCGAATACCGAGCATCAACGTACCCCCGGCGGCGCCTTCGCGCAACGTGACCCACCCCGAGGAGATTCCGTGGACAGCAAGATCATCAAAGCCTTCATCGGCCTCATTGCCGCCTTCATCCTCGTCATCGCCGTTTTCGGCATCCTGCCCCAGCTGGGCATGAAGGGCCCCTTCGAGAACTTCCAGAACCCCCTGGCCGGCCTGTTCGAGGGCGGCAAAAACGCCGCGGCCAATGCGGCCCTTGACGTGTCGGGCCTGAAGTCGAAGGCCGAGAGCGCCCTGCGCGGCAATACCGATCGCATCGCCGAGGCCACGGGCATGTCCTCCTCCCAGGTGGACGCCGCCATCGACGCGCTGGACATCCAAAGCTGGGAGGTGACGAGCCTGCCCGAGGGCGCCGAGAAGACCGGCTCGGCCAACATCAGCTACAGCGGCACCGACGCCACCATCACCACCTACGACGACCCCTCCGTCGTCACCGTCACCGCCATGGGCCAGGACATCACCCTCGCCGTCCCCGACTCTGCCCAAGGTTATCTGCCGTTCTTGAGCTACTTGGGGTAGGCGGAACCCCCCGGACGCGGGCGCCGAGATCGCAGAACTCGGTTAGTGCCGCCCGATATCGTCCGCAGCAGCAATCCAGCTGCGTTCGCCAACTCCACGAAATCTGGCAAGTTTTCCTTGGTTTTCGACATCTTCTTCGCCAGGAGCATCTCGATCAAGCCCAAATCATCCCCAGCTCTCAATCCCGACCTGGGGAAACGCCACGTCAATCCTGACGGGTCTTCCCCCTCCCGGCTCCTCACGTCGAAAACCTCTAAAAACTCGCCGCCTCAAGCCATTCAAAACAGCACGCACCAAAAGGGCCGCTCACCCACAAGCGGCCCTTACAACCATTCTCCGGCTAATCTCCTCTCCACAAGCCACCTTTTCATCGACGAGGGCTTTTCGACAACCATTGCACAACATCGCACCGCAAGCATAATCGATTCGAATGACCCTCTCT
This sequence comes from Adlercreutzia sp. CNCM I-6215, assembly GCF_977072315.1. Lineage (NCBI taxonomy): Bacteria > Bacillati > Actinomycetota > Coriobacteriia > Eggerthellales > Eggerthellaceae > Adlercreutzia > Adlercreutzia sp. CNCM I-6215. The sequence continues at coordinate 248,113 of NZ_CDRVMA010000002.1, forward strand.
CTCGTCGACAGTAACCTACTCGCTTCCGGAGAACCTGACCTCGTACTCTTGCCCAATAGCTGACCCCACCGTCGTCACATATTGTGCGAGCAGTGTCTCCGCTCTCTTCCTGGCGCGCTCCAAGAGCTCGGGGCTGTTCTCCACAGCCGACACCATTTCCGACTGAGCCGTTTGAAGCGCGAGACTTTGATCCATTGTTTCGATTTTCGTCAGCAACCCTGTATCAGCATAAACATCCGAAAACGATGTCTCATCGATTTGCGGAATTCCGAGAACCTGCGCTTCGGGAACGAAAACGGTTACCACGTTGCTTGCGTCAGGCCCCTCAATTCGCACCTGCGAAACGTCAACGCCAAGCTCAACGCTGCCGTCGTATTCAAACCATGCCTTCTTGTAGCCCACATTGATGCCAAAAATGATATCAGTACCATCGTTGTAGATTTCTGCCACGTTATGAAAGGTACAATCTATAGTTGCGAGGTCAGCGATCTTCTTATACCCAGAAAAGTCGGGTTGTTCTTGCTTGTCGCACCCGGAAAGACCCAGCACGATAAACAGCGCCACGACAGCCACAAACAGCTGCTTACTCTGCCTCATTCTGCATCCCCTCTCGCCCAGACTCCTCTTTCGCGGAAACTTCCTCGAATTCGATCTGCCAAGCACTATCAAGTAAAGGTCTGATTAGCGCTTCGACGGTTTCACGCACGCTTTCCATCGCTTCAGTGCGAAGCCCCGCATCGCTGAACTCACTCGCGACGTCCTCCTTGCAGAGAGCAATCACATCTCGAACATCGGCCGTAGCGTTTTCTGGCAAGTAGCCGAACTTCGTTTCATCCAAAACTGGATCGGATATCTCCACATCTGGAAGCAAAACGGTAACCGACTTATCCTCATTGTTCACGCGAAAATCAATCGCAGACATGTCGTAGCTTGCTCGCACATGAGCTTCGTACTTAACTCGATAGTCTACGTTCTCCGCCCAAAGAAATTGACTCGTCTTCTCCGCGATACCTTTATAGGTATAATCGACTACTTCCAAATCTCCGATGTCTACGGCACTTTTCAGCGTCGCGTCAGAGAGGTACTGCGTTTCATCGTTGTCGAGCGCTAGCGGTAAAGCGACCCCGAAAATCAAAATTATAAGAATCGCCACAACAACGAGACTGAGGATCTTGATCTTCAGCGGAACTTTTCTGAGAAAAGCCCTCCAGGCGCTTCCTCGACCTCCCACGAGTTCGTCAGGATCCTCTCTATGTCCACTTTTGCGCAAACGGTTTTCCCGTCCGTCGAGAGAAAGCTCCTCCTCGCTCTCCCAGCTGGCGAGTTCTTTGGGGCGTTGCGATTCGTTCTCCAAAGACGTTTCCTTCCAATCACCTACATTGCTTACACCACTTGCTCAAGACGATCATCTCGTATATCGTCTCTTGTGTAGGAACACATCCGATTACCCCACTCTGGAGGCGACATGAAAGTATTGCCGTACATCGTTGGAATCATTGTAGCAATTGTTGCAATCATTCTGCTTGCCAGTTCTTTTGGGATCATCGATATTCGTCTATGAGTCTCCCATCGCGCCTTCCGCACCCGCAACGGCACAATCGTATACGCCGCATCTAGGCACTAAGCTCCATTCTCCAAGTCGTACAGTTTTTCATAGACCCTAGCATTCACCTCGTTGTAATAAGCCAAATCTGCTGGAGAGAGCGCACCCGTGTCAACTTCGTTCATCTTTGCGGTCATGTCCGTGTACCGCTCCATGTAGGTATTGAAATCATCCAGCATTTCGGGAGTGTAGTCGGTTGACTCTTCGTATTTGTCCATGAAAGCGATGTACTCATCGAAGAACGCCTCATAGCTGTCCATATATTCTTTGAACGAAGGGGTGACCTCACCCGAAGCAGAAGCACCGCCCGTAGGCTCTTCGTCTTGATTAGTCTTTTGGTCGGGGGCATCCGTCGCCGCGCCATCATCGGCACCGACGTCCTCTTCGCTTCCGCCATTGGATACCCCCGAGCCACCCGACTCTTCTTCTTTTGGTGCTTCCAAGCTAAACGACATATAGCTTTTGTCCTCGTCGTATCCCAGATGGAGATAGTACCCTTCTTCGTTCCAGGCCCAAAAAGCATCGTTGTTCTTCGTGTATTCCACCGTAAAGCCTGCATCTTCGCAAGATGCCACATAGGCCCCGTACTGCTCACGCGTATAGTTACCAACATCCCCGTTGAACCACTGCGCTTTGTCGTTGTATATCACTCCATAGCTCGATTCGGGAGCCGGCAGCATCGCCCCCAGCCCCCGATCCGGCCATTGCATTTCTGCAAAACGATCCGTTGGATCGTGCCGATAATTTTCTAAAGCGGCCCTATCGCAGGCAGGGGCAATGGCCACGCCTGCAACAAAACATGCAACCGTCAGAGCCAGCAGCGCTTTCCTCAAATTTCCAAGCAATGAGAGATTCATAGCTCGATCCTTTCCAGACTATTCATCGTGCGTCAATTTGCGCACCACAATGACCGCACTGGGCAATGGCGCCGCGAGGAATGCTGTTCTTTGCACCACAGCTCGGGCACTCGACAACAACCATCTCCGGCGTAGCGTGTTGTTGGTAAGCCACTGCCTGAGGCCCCGGAACCTGACGATTACCGGCCGGGGCAGCCACAGACCCTGCCATCGCCGAAACGACACGGTTATTCTGTTCGTCAATGGCGGTATTCGTCGCCATCCCTCTTTTGATCATCAGCTTCAAGTTCCTTTTGACCACTTCTGTCGTCGTTCCCTCTGCAGAGGCAATCTCGGAAATCGATCCGGACGGGCTGTGAGCCAGAAGTGTTGAATAGCTTCGGTACGCCTTCACGAGTTGGCCCCATTCAATTCCGCGAACCAAAAGATAGGCGCCAAGAAACAACATTCCTACCGTACTGAAAACAGCTTGAGAGCTGTACAAATGGCCTTGGCCCAAAGAACTAAGTGCTCCCAGCACGAACAACACGCCGAGAACAATCTCCACCTTGGTTGCCGTCTCTCCTTTAACTCTCTCCTGTCCCATGCATCTTTCCTTTCTTCCGTCGTTCTGAATCAGAACGACCCCTTTCTGCTGAAAGCCTCTTCCGCTCGACGTTGTTGAGTAAGGCACGCAATCTGATTGAGCTCCCTTTCGGCTGCCGAAACGTCATGTATGCGTATCGCTTGATGCGCCCTCTCTATGGCATCATCGATTTCGCCATCAAGCGGTAAGACGATCGAGCTATCGCCAAAACGAAGACCATCTGCGACCCTCATGGCAAAGTCTGAAAGCTCACCATTCTTGCAAGAAGCGCTCATCGCTCTCAAGCGCGCAACCCGCTGATCCATTGATCGTACGGTAGCTTTGAGCGAAGTATTTGAGACCCTAAAGAATTTCAGGGCGTAACGCACCGCCACTACGAGCACGGAGAAGACAATGATTCCAATCATGAGCGCTGCCATCACGCTGTTAGCGACCATCGGAGCCAGCCTCCTCGGAGTTCTCTGTCCCCGGCACACCATCAGAAGCGACAGCATGTCCGCATTGTCCGCAGAACTTCATTGATGCTGCAAGAGGCGCGCCGCATTCCGTGCAGAAGCCTGCGCCTTCGGCGGCAGCCCCCGGAGCGGGCTTCGCCATATCCCAACCACAGCTTCCGCAGAACTTCTGCCCAGAGGGAACCGCACTTCCGCACGAGGGGCACGTCCGCGAAGAACCAGAGACATTCAAATTGCGGGCAGCATCTGCGAAAGCGCCGCCGACCCCGCCGCCCATGCCGATTCCCATCCCAAGGCCCAATCCTGCGCCCATGAGGTCTGATGCGGTAGAGCCTGGATTGGTAGCCGCTCCTTCCAGCGTATCGAACGAGCGTTCCTGCACGTAGGTGTATCCGAGCAGCTCCATCTCGGCTCTTTTAGCCAATGCCTGCTTCAACGTTACAACGGCCGGATCGTCTTCCGGCACGCTGATGTCGTTGACGAAGAAATTGGTGAGACTGATGCCGTATTCAGCCATGACGGGCTCAATGCGTTCCTGAAGGTAGTCCGACAACTCGTCAAGGTAGCGATTGATCTCGAGGATGCCTATTTTGCGCTCGATGATGTAAGTAGAAATCGCATCCTTGACGCGAGCTACGTACACGCCGCGAAAGTACCGCATAATATCGTTCTTGGTGAACGAGGGTAACGTGCCCACAAGCTTCACCAAGAAGCGCTTCGCGTCATCTATCTGAATACCGAAAACGCCGTGAGACCTTACGGGGACGAACACTCCGAACACAGGGTCCTGAATCTGGATAGGCGAAGGCGTGCCCCATTTGACATCGAGGTTGAACTGCTTGCTGACGAACCAAACCTCTGCGCTGAATGGCGACTGACCGCCAAAGGGCAGATTGATGATCGTTTCCAAGAAAGGGATGTTGTTCGTGCTGAGGGTGTGGCGCCCGGCCTCAAAGACATCGAGAGCTTGGCCGCCCTTGAACAGAATGGCTTGCTGCGATTCGTTCACGATGAGCTGGGTCCAAGTTCCCAGCTCGCTGTCGGGGTACTTCCAGGCGAAAACGTCAGGATTGCCGTCGTACTTGACGACCGAGACGATGGCCATGCGGCCTCCTTATTTCCTCGTCAGTCTCTCCATAAGCTTGTGGCTTCATATTTGAAGTCGGTTCGTTAATGGTAGCACATATGCTTTCCCCATGAACATCGAGCAGAAAAGACAGGCCCTGGGAAAGCGCATCCGTGCCGTGCGCGAGGAGCAGGGGCTTTCCCAGAGCCAGCTGGCCCTCATGATCGGCAGCAGCAAGTCCCACATCTGGCGCATCGAGACCGGACGGGTCGGCGTGGGCATCGATGATTTGGGCCGCATCGCCGACGCTTTGGGCTCACCCGTGCGCGACCTGCTGACCTTCTAGCCACGCTACGAGAAGAGCTCGACCTCTCGCGCAGCTTGAGCCATCCTCTCGAAAAGCGCTCCATCAACAACACTTTCGCCATCGGGGTCGATGAGCGTTGCAATCCCCTTGTCCTCGAAGGCGTTTTGCAGATACCCCGCCACCGTCTCGAAAAACTCCACCATGGTAGCCCACCCCTCGCCATCGAACTCCGCGGCTTCCGGCACGGGGTAGCCGCACGAGCGGCAGACGAAATCGACGAGGAACACCACCTGGTTTTCGGAAATGGAAGGCTGCGCATCGCCTCCGACGCCACCTTCGATCATCGCCGAAAGCTCCAAGGCCATCGACTTCAGCCACACGAGAAACACCGCGGACTGCAGAAAGCCCGGTGTCGCCTCTCCGCCCACCTCTCCGGCAAACTCGGCCTCTTCGCTGCCGTCCTCGAAGAGCGTCCAGATACCCAGCAAATCGAGATCGTCAACTTCGAAGAAATAGGTGCAGAACCACGCCCTCAGCCGCTGCACCGTAGATTCTATATGGGCGAAGGGATCCTCATCGTCGCCTCCCAAAAAGTCGACGATGATCGCCCCCAACTCATCCCACAGCTGTTCCAGACCCGCATCGTCCATGGACTCCCATCGGACAGCTTTGCCGGCATAGGCGGGCGAGCTCCGCACAAGCTCAGCGAACGCGTCTACCTCGGAGGTGCCAAAGGCCAACGTTTCGAAAAGATCGTCACCAACGATCTCGGCATAGCGCGCGAACAAAATGAGGTGCTGCAGGTAGCGCTCCTGAGCGCGCAATTCCTCGATGCGGTCCGCCAGAGCATCCGTCAGACTCCTCTCCCCGTCGAGAATCGGGGGCATGTCCTTGAGCTCGAACCCGTAGGAGCCCAGCACTACGATCTGCTTGAGCCGATCGATGTCCTCGGGGCTGTAGAGCTTGCGGTTGTTGGCCACACCCTCCCCCGAGCGCTCCGGGCACAGAAGGCCCTTTTCGTCGTAATGCTGGAGCGCCCTTGTCGTCACGCCCGTCAGCTTCGCCACTTGGCCCGCCGTCATGGGCCACTCATAGTTCTCGCGTATCAGATCGTTGCTCGTCTGCATCTTCGATTTGCGCGGCATACCCTTCGCCCTTCGTCTCTTCCGCCAGACTTCCGCCGCACAGCATAAACCTCAACCCGACGTTGAGGTCAAGAGATTTCTTTCCCCCTACCGCGCGCCCTTGAGGCGGCGCTGGTAGGCGCGGACGATCTGCGAGAGGGTGAAGCAGACGACGAAGTAGATGAGGGCCATCAGCCCGAAGATGGCGAAGATCTGCACCGTGGAGTTGTAGCTGTTCATGAGAATCATGCCGCGGCCCATCAGCTCCTGCAGGGCCATGGCGCCCCACAGATACGACGTGTCCTTGATAGTGGTCACGAACTGCGAGAGCAGCGCCGGCACCATGTTGCGCAGGGCCTGGGGCAGGATGATGTACAGGTACATCTGTGGTGCCGAGAACCCCTGGGAGCGGGCGGCCTCGTACTGGCCCGCCGGCACGCTGGCCAAACCGCCGCGGACGATCTCGGCCACCGAGGCCGCGGTGAACAGCGTGAAGGCGAGCACCGCCGCGGGCAGGGGCGGCAGCTGGGCCACGAAGAACGTGAACATGATCCACAAAAGCAGCGGCGTGTTCTTGAACAGCTCCACATAGGCGATGGAAATGCCGCGCAGCACGCGGGAGGACGACCCGCGCATGATGGAAATGACGGCGCCGAGCACGATAGAGCAGGCGATGGCCAGCGCCGAGATAATGAGGGTGAGCCCGAGCCCTTCCAAAAGGAAGCGGATGTTCGTCCAGGTGAGCAAAGCGGCGATGTCGCTCATTTCCGGCCTCCTCTCCGGCCCTTGCCCCTGCGACGGCCACCGGTGCGACCCATGGCGCCGCGCACGCGGGCGAGCCCTCGGCGGTTCCGCGGCGTGCGGGGCGCCACCGTGCGGCGGTCGGGCCACGCCGGGGCGTCGATGCCGTAAAGTTCCGCGTACGTGAGGTAGCGGCCCTTGTCCACCACCGGGGGCACCAAGGTGCTCGTGCCTTCCACCATGGTCGTCACGCCTGCGGCCATGGCCTGGGCGGCCGCATGCCCGGTGATGTCGTGGGTGCCCGGCGTCACTTCCACGGCATCGGCCGCAAGCTCCTCGGTGGCGTCGCCGGTGGCCACATGGCGATGGGTGCCCATGCGCCTCTCCAGGTACACGGCGGCCCGGGAAAGCGGGAAGCAGATGGCGAAGTACAGCACGGCGGCGGCCACGTAGGCCGGCCCGTAGTAGCTCGTGTCGCCGGCGAAGGAGTTCGCGAAGTACATGAGCTCGCCGCCGGCGATGAGCGCGAGCACGGAGGTGTTCTTCACAAGGTTGGCGGCCTGCACGGCCAAAGGCGGCAGGATGATGCGCATGGCCTGGGGCAGGATGATGAGCGTCATGGTCTGCACGGGAGAGAACCCCTGGCTTTTAGCCGCCTCGAACTGACCGCGGTGCACCGAGCCGATTCCGCTGCGCACCACCTCTGACATGTAGCCACCGTGATAGGCGCCGATAGCGATGACGCCGATCCAGAACGAGGCGATGGTAAGCCCCAGCAGCGGGAACACGGCGTAGAGCACGAACACCTGCAGAAGCAGCGGGATGTTCTGCACCGTCTCCACGTAGACACGCGTGAGGGCGCGCAGGATGCGGAAGCGCGACACCGCGAACACACCGAAGACGAAGCCTAAAACGAGCGCGATAACGAGGGCCAGAGCCGAGATGGCCGCGGTCATGCCGAAGGCGGCCAGGATGTCGGGCCAGCGCGCAAAGAGCGCCTCCCACTTGTAGGGCGCGAAGATCTCCGTCATCGGGACGCGCCCCCTTCCGCGGCCGCCCCATCGTCGGCCGGATCCCCCTCCCCCAGGCCCGTGCCGCCGGCTTCCTGCTCGGCTTCCACGTCCGCCTCCGTGACCAGCGACAGGCCCCAGCGCTCCTTCAGCGCCCTAAGCGTTCCGTCGGCCTCCATGGCCGCGATGGCCTCATCGACGGGCCCCGAATACTCGCCGTCCTTCTTCGTGGCCACGCCGTACTCCTGGGGCGCGAACTGCGTCGGCAGCAAGTAGGTGCTGTCGTCCTGGTAGCCCAAAAGAATGGAGCTGTCCACGGAAAAGGCGTCCACGCGCCCGGCCACAAGCGCGATCTTGATCTCGGGATAGGTGGCGTACTCGGCGAACTTCAGCGTGATGCCCGCCTCGGCGGCGGCCGCCCCCAGCTTGTCCTTGGTGGTGGCCGACAGCGCCACGCCCACGGTCTTGCCGTCAAGGCCCGCCAAATCGGTGATGCCCGACTTCTTCAGCACGAGCACACCGATATGGTCGATATAGTAGGGCCGCGAGAAATCGTAGGTCTTCTTGCGCGCATCGGTAATGGTGAAGGTGGCGAGCGTCGCATCCAGCGTGCCGTTGTCCAGCATCGCCCCGCGGGTGGTCACGTTCACGCCCACAATCTCCAGCGCGTTGGGATCGCCCTTGATCCGCGCGGCGAGCTCGCGGGCCACGTCCACCTCGAGCCCCTCCACGCTTCCCGTCTCGGGGTTCTGGAACCCGAAGCCGGGCACGTCGATCTTCGTGCCGATGCGCAGCACGTCGCCCGCAGGCGCGCAGCCGGAAAGCGGCAGCACCGCGCCACCCAAAGCCGCGCCCGCCACGGTAGCGCCGGCCAACCGCACAAAGCCGCGCCGCGTGAGATACGTCCCGCGCATCCCAGTCATCCCGTTCACCCCAACCGTTTTGCCCGTCACGTTCATCGCGCACCCCCTCACAGTATCTTGGAGAGAAACGCCTGCACGCGCTCGTTGGAATCGGGACCGAAGAGGTAGGCCGGCGTGCCCTCGTCGACCACGAGCCCGTTCTCCATGAACACCACTTTGTCGGCGGCGTCGCGTGCGAGCCCCATCTCATGGGTGACCATGACGATGGTCATGTTCGTCTCGGCCAGCGACTTGATGACGTCGAGCACTTCGTTGACCATCTCCGGGTCAAGGGCGCTCGTGGGCTCGTCCAAAAGCATGATCTTCGGGTGCATGTTCAGCGCGCGGGCGATGGCCACGCGCTGCTGCTGGCCGCCGGAGAGCTGGTCGGGGTACTTGTCCAGCTTGCTCGTGAGTCCCACGCGCTCCAAGTAGGCGCGCCCCGCCTCTTCGGCCTCGGCCTTCGGTACCTTCAGCACCTTGGTGGGCGCGAAGGTGACGTTTTCCAACACGGTCTTATGGGGATAGAGGTTGTAGCCCTGAAACACCATGGCCACCTCGCTGGCCAGCTTGCGCGTGTTCACCTTCTTGGCCATCATGTCGATGCCGTTGACGGTAAGCTCGCCGGAATCGGGGCGCTCAAGGCCGTTGATGGAACGGATGAGCACGCTTTTGCCCGAGCCGGACGGCCCGATGACGACGACCTTCTCGCCTTCTGCCACGTCCAGCGAGACGCCCTTGAGCGCCTCCACTTTCCCGAAGTTCTTCTTAAGATCCTTGGCGGATATCAGTGGCTCCATGCTCCCACGCTCCCATCCGGACCGTCATCTCGAACAGTTACGGGGAATTCTAACGTTCTGTCAATTAGTCGTGGTTTCGCTGGCACTACGGGTTTTTCACAGCTTATTGACGGCGCGGGTGGAAGGAGGCGCAGCAACGTCGACCGGGAAGCGGTGGCGGCGCAGCGACGCCGATCAGGAAGCGGTGGGCGCTGTCTTTGCTGCCGCCTTCGCCTCCTCGGCATCCTCGCGAGCGAGCACGGCCTGCATGGCGGCGATGGCGCACTCCATCTGGGCGTCGTCGGGCTCGTGGGTGGTGAGGTACTGCATCTGCATGCCGGGCCACAGAATTACCTTCACGAGCGGGTTGTCCGGATGACTGCCGGCCCACTTCACCGTGATCTCGTAGGAGATGCCGGCGATAACGGGCATGAGCACGATGCGGGCCACGATGACCAGCACGAGCTTCGGCATCCCGTCGGGCACCCCGAAGCCGGATATGATGGCGTTTAAAGGGAAGATGGTGTACACGAGGATAGCGATGACCATGACCATGATGAGGAAGGCGGTGCCGCAGCGCACGTGCAGGCGCGGGAACTGGCGGGCGTTGTCGGGGGTCATGGGAAGGCCGTGCTCGAAGCAGTGGATGGCCTTGTGCTCGGCGCCGTGGTACATGAACATGCGCTTGATGTCCTCCATGCGGCCGATGAGCCAGATGTAGAAGACGAACACGGCCACGCGCAGAAGGCCGTCCACGATGTTCCAGGCCAGCGTGTGGTCGTCATACTCCCCCACGATGAGGTTCGTGATGGCCGCCGGCGCCACAATGAACAGCACCACGCCCAGCACGAGTCCCACGATCATGGAGATCATCATCTCGCGGTGGCCGAACTCCTCTTCTTCCTCGCGCGTCTCGGCATCTTCGGTCAGAGTCGTTTCGTAGTCCACGGCCTCGGCCGAAGCCTCTGCAGCGGCCTTCTGCTCGCCCTCCTCGTCGCCGAAGGCGTGCAAGGCGGCGATCTCCAGGGCCTTGAACCCCAGCATGAGCGACTCCACGAGCGCCCGGCAGCCGCGCACGAGCGGCCAGTACATCCAGCCGTTCTTGTCCTTGCCGCTCGTGAGGTCGTGCTCCTCCACGTAGATGGCGCCGTCCGGCTCGCGCACGGCCACGGCCCAGTTGTACTTGCCGCGCATCATGACGCCCTCGATGAGGGCCTGGCCGCCCACGTGGGTTTTTATGGCCCCGTCCTCAGAGAACGCGCGGGACAGATCGCTCTTCTGCTTGGTCATACCGTCGTCCTAAGCCTAAAGCTGCGAGCGATCGACGCGCGGATAGGGGTTTCCGCAGGTCATCTTGCCCTCGGGGCAGGTGCCGTGGATGCAGGGCGCCCCGGCGTCGGCGAAGATGTACGGAGCCGTCGGACGGGCAAGCTCCAGCATCTTCCACGCCATCTCGCGGATCTCCCACTGGGCGCGGTTGCAGCAGCGCAGTTCGAAGAAGTGCAGAAGCTCGCGCACGTTCATGGTGATGACGATCTTCGTCTCGCAGGCGTTGGGCAGAAGATAGCGCGCGTCCTCGGCGGGAATGCCGGCCGCGACGAGCGCCCGGTAGGCCTCGGCCACGGCAGCAGCGGCCTCGTCGAACAGGCGATTGCACTCGGGGTCGGCGGCCACGGTGGCGGGCTTCACCATGGGAATCTCGCCCTTGAACTTCACGTAGCGCTGGGACTGCTGGTTGAAGCTGGCGATGCGATGGCGCACCAGCTGGTGGGTGAGCGCACGGGAAACGCCGTCGACGGCGAAGGTGTAGCTGGCGTGCTCGAGGGTGGAGAAGTGCCCCGAGCCCATGATGGTGGAGAGCACGCTCTTCACCCGCTCGGGCGGCATGGTCTCCATCAGCTCGCTCGCGCCCACCGGCGCATAGCACAGCCGCGCCGCCGTGGCGATGGCGCGCTCGGGGTCGGGCGTATGGTACAGAAGCTCTACCTGCATAACGTCTCCTCGCATCTCGATTTCGTTCCAGAGAAGTATAATGGCTGAACGACCGACGACACGGCTTGGAGGCCCCATGCACGACGAATTTACACCCTTGCTCACCGCAACGGATTGGAACGAGGAGTGGAAAGAGCTCCAGAAGGTGCGGCGCCATGCCGATGACGCGGCGTTCTGGGACAAGCGCTCCGCCACCTTCACCACCAAGGACGCCCCGAACCTCTATGTGGAGAAGTTCTTGGAATACGCGGAGATTCGCCCCGGCGAAACGGTGTTCGACATGGGATGCGGCACCGGAGCCCTGGCCGTGCCGCTCGGCGAGGCGGGGCACAAGGTAGTGGCCGCCGACTTCTCCCAGGGCATGCTGGATCAGATGCAGGCGCGGCTCGACGCAGCCGGCGTGCGCACCGTCTTCCCCAAGCGTATGAGCTGGGAGGACGATTGGCCGGCCTTCGGCGTGCGCGAGGGCATGACCGATGTGGCCATCGCCTCGCGCTCCATCGCCACGGCCGATTTGCGCGATGCCCTTTTGCGCCTGACGGAAGTGGCGCGCCGGCGGGTGTGCATCACGCTGGCCACCGGCTCCTCCCCCCGCGTCGACGAGCGCATCCTGGCCGCCGTGGGGCTGCCCTCGGTGCTCGGACGCGACTACCTGTACGCGTTCAATATCTTGGCCAATGAGGGGATCAAAGCAGAGGTGCGCTACATCGACAGCACCCGCGACGATACATTCGCCACCCCCGAGGACGCCTACGAGAAGCTAGCCACCATGATCGACGACTCCGCGGCCGTGCGCGCTTCCGACGAGGAGCGCGAGCAGGCGCGCGCCAACTTGCGGGAATGGCTCGCCGCGAATCTCGTTCCCAACGAGACCGCCGGCGCTCCCGGCCGCAAGGGCGTCATCCAACTCGCCTGGCGCCTTGCCGAGCCTCGCATCGTCACCTGGGCCTTCCTCGCCTGGAATACCCACTAGCAGCAAAAAGGGCCCGGGATTGCTCCCGGGCCCTTGGCGTCATGTCAGTTTCTAAAAGTTAGATACGTTCCACGTTGCTCGCCTGCAGCTTGCCGTTCTGGCCCTCGGTCACCTCGAAGGTAACGGCGTCGCCCTCGTTGAGGGTCTTGAAGCCCGACATCTTGATCTCGGAGAAGTGGACGAAGAGATCCTCGCCGTCATTCTGGGAGATGAAGCCGTAGCCCTTCTCGGGGTTGAACCACTTGACAGTGCCTTCCGCCATGATACTTTCCTCTTTCCTCCCGCTCGTCTGACGAGCGGGTATAGCAATACGGGCGCGAAGCCCAGCTCCCTTTTGGGAGCGCGCTATAACTATACGCTAACTTCGGCCAATTTCCTCGGGGAATTTACGCTTCTCCATCACTTGCGGTCATAAGCGCCTCCAGGGCCTCGTCGCTGACGGGGTCGGATCCCAACTCGTGCCCGAAGGCGGCAGCGACGGCGCGACCCTGGGCACGCCGGAGCTCGGCCATATCCGCACGTCCCGCCTCACCGTGGTAGCGGCCGGAGAGCATGAGGCTGCGGGCGATGTACTCCGTAAGGTGCGGGTCGACCCCCGACACCTGCAGCACCGATGCCAGCGATTCGGGCGCGAGGGAGAGCAGCGCCTCGCCATCCAGATCGGTGGCATCGCCCAGGGCCATATCGAGGGCCCGGGCGGCTCCGTCCGGATCCTCCTCGCCGGCCGCCCGTTCCATCGAGCGCCGAATGGCCCCCAGAAGCTGCGCGATGATGCGCATCAGATAGTCTTGCTCGAACATCGCTGTTCCTCCAATCCCTCCGTAGGGGCAGACCTTGGTCTGCCCTCCCGACAGCGTCAACGCCGCGGAAAGGGGCGGCCAAGGTCGCCCCCTACGGAAACGACGACAGTCGAAATTGCCTCAGCTACGGCTAGCATCCCTCCGGCGGCACGAGGCCCAAATGCTCCCAAGCGCCGGCGGTGGCCTGACGGCCCTTAGGGGTGCGCATCATGAGGCCCTGTTGCATGAGGAAGGGCTCGTACACATCCTCCACCGTGTCGGGATCCTCCGCCAGCGCCGACGCCAGCGTGGTCAGGCCCACCGGACGGCCGCCGAACTGCACGCAAAGCACTTCCAAAAGGCGGTTGTCCACAGCGTCGAGCCCCAGATGATCCACCTCGAAGAACGTGAGCGCCTCGGCGGCCACGTCCTCGGTAATGGCACCGTCGCCGCGCACCTGGGCCCAGTCGCGCACGCGCTTCAGCAGGCGGTTGGCCAGACGCGGAGTGCCCCGGGAACGGCGGGCAATCTCAAGCGCACCCTCCTCGTCGATGGCAACGTTCAGAATGGAAGCCGAGCGGCACACGATGAGCGAGAGCTCCTCGGGCGTGTAGTACTGCAGGCGGAAGGCCACGCCGAAGCGGTCGCGCAGAGGACCGGTGAGCAGGCCCGTGCGCGTCGTGGCGCCGATGAGCGTGAAGCGCGGCAGATCGAGCCGGATGGAGCGGGCCGCCGGGCCCTTGCCCACAACGATATCCAGCACGAAATCCTCTAGCGCCGGGTACAGCACCTCTTCCACCATGCGGTTCAGGCGATGGATCTCGTCGATGAACAGCACATCGCCCTCTTCGAGGTTGGTGAGAATGGCCGCCAAGTCCCCTGTGCGGGCGATAGCCGGCCCCGAGGTGGTACGGATGGAGGCGCCAAGCTCGTTGGCCACCACCGTGGCGAGCGTGGTCTTGCCCAACCCCGGAGGGCCCGAGAACAAAATATGATCCGCCGGCTCGCCGCGCCCCTGGGCCGCCGCGATCATGATGCCGAGGGATTCCTTCACCTTCGTCTGGCCCAGATAGTCGTCGAGCCTTTTGGGGCGCAGGGAGAAATCCAGCTCCAGATCGTCCTCGGTGAGCGTCGGGGCCACCGCGCGCTCGCGCCCCGGCGCCGACGCCGAGCCCTGCGCGCCAGCGCCGTCCCGCGCGGCCTCGAACACCATGCCCTCTATGTCCAGATCGAATGCCATGACTTCCTATCGACTTCCCAAACGTTTCAGGGCATATTGTAGCAGCGCGCCCTCGCCCGCGCCCTCGGGGGCCCCCTTCAGGGCCACTTCGGCCTCGGCGGAGGTGAAGCCCATGGAAAGCAGCGCCTCGGTAGCCCCCTGCGCCGCCGCGCTGCTCGCGGACTCGGCAGCGCCCTGGCTGAACAGCGACTCCATGCCGGCATCCAGCGTGCCCTTGAGTTCCAAGATGATGCGCTCGGCAGTCTTCTTCCCCACGCCGGGGATGTGGGACACCCGCGCGATGTCCTGGGAGGCGATAGCATCGGCAAGCTCGGCCGGCGAGAAGGTGGAAAGGGCCGCCAGGGCCATCTTCGGCCCCACTTTCGACACGCCGATGAGCTTTTCGAACAGCACCTTCTCTTCCTCAGAGAGGAAGCCGAACAGCGCGATACCGTTCTCCGTCACGGACAGGTACGTGAGCACGCGGGCCGTATCGCCCACGGCCAGCTTGCCCAAGTCGCCACCGGGCATGGCCACTGCATAGCCCACGCCGGCGACATCGATATAGGCCGTCTGCGGGGGCAGCACCGCCGCTACCGTTCCGCTCAGAAATGCAATCATGCGAGCCTTCCGTTCTCGTGAGTCGTATAGCAAATGGCCGCCGCCAGCGCATCGGCAGCATGGTCGGGCTCGGGAGGCTGGTCAAGCGAAAGCAAATGGCGAACCATGTACTGCACCTGATCCTTCTCGGCCGATCCCTCTCCCACCACGGCGAGCTTTATCTGGCGCGGGGTGTACTCACCCACGGCAAGGCCGCCCTCGGCGCAGGCCACGAGCGCCGCCCCGCGGGCTTGGCCCGTGGCGAAGGCGGCCGTGACGTTCTGCCCGAACCAGACCGTCTCGATGCCGACGCATTCCGGACGGAAGCGCTCGACCACCGCGCCGATCTGGTGGTGGATCTTCATGAGGCGCTCGGCCAGCGGACGGGACGCCGGCGTGGCCACGCAGCCGTAGGCCACGCACGCAAGATGCGGCCCGCACTGCTCGATGACCCCCCAGCCCGTATGGGCGAGCCCGGGATCGATCCCCATCACGATGCGCGTCCTGCCAGCCAAAAGATAAGCCCCACTTTCCAAATTCGAGTGGGGCTCATTTTAGAACATCTGTTTGTGAAAAGCAAGTGAAATTACGGGCGCTGGCACGGTTGAACACCTTGCAGCCGCTGCCGGACAATTGCACCACCCCTGCGACGCCCAACCAACATACTCATGTTGTACGCGCCAGCCGGGAGCCATAAGAAAGCACTACAGATGCGGTTGTCGGAGACAGACGACCCCGAATGCCGCATTCATGCAAGAGCCTTCGATGACCATGGCAAACTTCAATGCGTCCAAGCGGCCATCTAACCTAAAAAGACGCCGAGCATGGAGTCAGACGACCGCTTCGAAAGTCCCTTCCACCTGTATACCACATGGGCATGAGAGGCTAGATGGTTTGACGGTTTATATGCAGAAGCCGGGAACCACGCCGTAGGAGGTGTCAGCGGGCCAGTCGTCATCGGGGACGGCACCAGAAACCACGAACTGGAAGCCGCTCGGATTGGCCGGACGCGGGGAGCGTGCCCACCAGCAAATCTCAGAACCCTGGAAATTTTTCTCCAAGACCTCATTGGGTCTCGAGGGATCAGCCGTATCGCGAAACAGCTTGTACTCGACTCCCTCGGCGTTAAGCACCTCGTTATAGACACCATTATCACCTCTGTACCACTCGATCGCGCCGTCGAGCTCCGCGACTGAGAACAGCCACAGCGAATCAGAAGTCGCCGTCACCGCCGAGACGTCCTGCGTCTCGCCCACATTATTGGTGAGCTTGTCCACCGGCACGATTGCGGCATCGAGATCCTCGGGCAGCTGGGCACGCCAGTCACCGTTGAGGTAGGCGCGCATTTGCGAAGCTTCCCAGCCACCGGCGTTGGTTTTGCTCGAGTTCATGGAACCCTTACCGATAGCATCGCCGAACACAAAGGTTATTCCGGCCTTGCCACCCTCGGTTTTGTTGTCGTGGGCAAAGCCGACAATCTGGACGGTGGTCTGAGTGCCATCGCTCAGAGTCACCGACTTCACCTGGGTTCCGTCGAGTCGGCCGTCGGGGGTGCAGAGCTCGTACTGCTTGGCAACCTCAATAGCTGCATCTTCGTCTTCTGCGGCGGCGATCTCGGCAGAGATCCGCGACAACTCATCCCAAGAGTAGCTCTCCAGCGCCGATACCGCAGGCTCCGTCTCCGGAGCCTGCGCCTCCTGCTCAGATTCCGCGGGCGTTCCGGCCACGTCCTGCTCCGGCGCCTCCTCGGCGGCTTCAGGAGCAGGCGCTTCGGCACCCGCCGGCGCTTCCTCCGTCGCGCATCCGGCCAATGCCAGGAGGGTCGCCATGGCGATCGCCGCAGTTACACACGCGAGTCTCGGCAAAGCCTCCTCGATCCTCTTCGCAAATTCCATCCTAATCATGCGTATCGCTCCTTCATACAACATTGCCATTACGTCGTTTCGTCAGACGGCTCTGACGCCTCTTCCGTTTCGCACTCTCCTCTGCGATTGCCCACCTCCTCTCTCTCGCTGATGACCAGAAAAACGACCAAGGCAGCCAGCACGAACGCCGGGAATGACAGGCTGCTAGCCCATAGCCGGTCAACGGTAAAGCACTGATCAGAAGTACATGAGAAAAAAGCCCATGCCGCCAAGACGACGAAAGCGGCAACAACGGCGCAGGTTCTGCGCCGTTCGCGTGCTTGGACTTTGCCGCGAGAGAGGGGACGTCCCCTCTCGTAAGGGCACGGCGCGTCGAAGTAGTGGTATATGCTCGCGAAAGGCCACTTCCACACGTTCGCGGCCCAATCCTTCATCCTCCGCCAACGGCCGTCGCGGCTGCCCCGCTCGCTGTCGCGCAGGCGGCACGCGGCGCAGTCGGCGAACCGCTCGTAGCGCGCCGCCAGATCCAGCTCCTTGGCCATGACATCGGATACATATCCCGGGGCATCCGCATCGAACACGTCCGCAGGAAGAACGGTTCCCGTCTGAGGGGCACCGCGACCAAGCAGGGCAGCTCGACACGCATCCACGAGCAGCGCCGCGCGGAGGTAAAGCGACTTCGACCGGCCGCCGGCCAAGTGCTCGCGCAGCTTGGCTGCCTGCTCTTCGTTGGTTCCCGTGGAAACCGAATCTCGCATCGCGTGCGAGGGTGCCCCTGCGCGGTCGTCGCGCACGCCGCAGCACGGCGAGCCATCGTGGGGGCTCAGAAAGTTGATGAACGGAGCCGCCGCGCCAAGGCGCGCGACACATTCCCGGTGCAACTCGATCCAGCGCGCCCGATCGGCAGCCGAAAGACGACCACCAGGCTTTGCGCAGAGCGCCTCGGTCTCGGCAACAAGCCGCAGAAGAGCGCTGGAGAGCTTCTCGATATGGTACGACTCTTTCTCGAAGCGCATCCGTCCCGTAGCAGCTGAGCGTTCGTAGCGATAAGCTCGCCGATCGGCGCGGTGCTGGAACATCGAGAGAATGATCTGGGTCGCAATATAGACGATAAAGGCAAATGCCACGGCACCGGGCAGGTTGTCTCCGATGACATCGGAGAAGAATTCGAGGAGACCGCTCATGAGATCGCCCGTCTCGGAACGGCTTGGGCCTGTGCACGCGCAGGTGCCTCGTCGCGTTTTTCTATTCGGCTGTATCTACTTGATTGCCACGGGAACGCGTCCCGCCGGAATGCTGCGTTAGCACGCGAGGGCTCGGGCCGACTTAGCGGTGATACCCCCCAGGCAAGTGTATGTGCGCTTCGTTAACAGCATTTCGGCAAGTTTAGCACAGGTTGGCGACACCACCAGGTTTTTTTCGCGGAAGGATCCACGCAGCGAAAATGCGACGCCGAACGCCACCAACATTCTTGCAACGCTCTACCGCTAATCTCCGATTGTATGTATAATGGCAATATGACAGCAATGTTCGACATATCATTCGAATGGGATCCGGCAAAGGCCTCCTCGAACGAGACCAAGCACGGGGTCACGTTCGAGGAGGCGTCATCGGTATTCTCCGACAGCTACGCCCGCATCATCGACGACCCCGACCATTCCGATTACGAAGAGCGCTTCATCATTCTGGGAATGAGCAGAAGGGCCCGCATGCTGACCGTCTGCCATTGCTACCGGCAGGACGACAGCGTCATCCGGATCATCTCAGCGCGCAAAGCGACGAAGACAGAGGAAAGAGCTTACTGGAGGTATTGCCATGAGAGCTGAGTACGATTTCGCCGACTCCAAGCCCAACCCTTACGCGAGGAGGCTGCGCCGCCCCGTCACCATGCGCATCGACGTGGAGGCCATCGACTACTTCAAGGAAGAGGCCGCCCGCACGGGCATCCCCTACCAAAACCTGATAAACCTCTACCTGGTGCAGTGCGCCGAGGAGAAGAAGGTTCTTGCGTTCGCCTAAGGGCGTGCCACAGTTTACGTCGCACTAGATTCAGGCAGCCAAACACAAAGTCGTCCCGAAGAACAGTTGACCTTCGGGACGACACTTTGGCGATTCGTTATCCGAGAGGTGTTTACGGGCGCTGGCCCATGCCGCCTTCCAACGTCAGGGTCTCGCCGCTCATGAACTTGAAGTCGGGGCTGGCAAGCTGCACCACGACGCGACCGATCTCGGTCTCCACATTGCCGTAGTGGCCCATGGGGGGCATGTGCACGTTGGCCGTGAAGGCGTCGGGATAAGCTTCCTGGAAGTTCTCCAGAGCGGCCGTCCAGGCCAGCGGGCACACCACGTTCACGTTGATGCCGTCGGGGCCCCATTCGGTGGCGGCCACGCGGCTCATGCCGCGGATGCCCTCCTTGGCGGCGGCGTAGGCGCACTGGCCGAAGTTGCCGAAGAGGCCTGCACCGGAGGCGAAGTTGATGACCGAGCCCTTGGTCTCCTTCAGGTAGGGATAGCACGCCTGCATGTAGTAGAAGGTGGCGTACAGACCCGAGTAGATGGCCAGGTCGAACTGGTCGGTGGTGTGGTCGGCCAGCGTCACGCCGGAAGCGGAGGCCTGGGCGTTGTTCACCAGCACGTCGATGCGGCCGAACTTCTCGATGGCCTGGTCGATGACGTTCTGCACCACGGCCTGGTTGTCGGCCCCGGCATTCACGTCGGCGGCCACGCAAAGCACCTGGATGCCGTATTCGGCCTCCAGCTTCTCCTTGGCCGTCTCCAGCTTCTTCACGTTGCGGCCGGTGATGACCAGGTTCGCGCCCTCCTTGGCGTAGGCGGTGGCGATGCCGTAGCCGATGGAACCGGCGGATCCGTCCTTGAGCGCCGCGAACCCAGCGCCGGTGATGATGGCGGTCTTACCTTCGAGAAAACCCATGGAGCCTCCCTTTTCGTCCTGCGCGGGGCTCCCTCGCTGCTGCACAAAGAGCCTATCGCGCGCTTACCTAAGCTTCACCCTATCAGATTTCCTCGCGACTATGTTTCCAGAATGTTGCGCGGCCCCGTTACGTCCCCGAAAGGCAAAAGGCGCCGAGCCCTGCGGCTCGGCGCCTTCCCTAGCGCGATTGGCTTTAACGCTCGCGAAAACTACTCGTCGAGCGCCTCGGCGATCTCGTCGGTGATGTCCATGGTGTGGTACACCGCCTGCAGATCCTCCAGCTCCTCCAGCTTGTCGATGAGGCGCATGACCTTCTTGGCGTCGGCCACCGACACCGCCGACGGCGTGTTGGCGATCATGGTCATCTCCGCGCCCTTCACCTGGATGCCCTGGGCCTCAAGCTCCTTCACCACGGCCATGAGATCGCCCGGCGCGGTGTAGACGATCCACTCCTCGTCGGCGTCCTCGTAGTCGTCGCCGCCGGCCTCGGCCACGGCGAGCATGAACTCCTCCTCGTCGGCAGCGGCGCCGTTCGGACCGATGGGGTTCTTCTTGTCGCCGGTCTCGACCTCCTTGGACACCATGATCTGGCCCTTGCGGTCGAACTGGAAGGCCACCGAGCCGGAGGTGCCGAGGTTGCCGCCGGAATGGGAGAAGGCAGCGCGCACATCGGCGGCGGTGCGGTTGCGGTTATCGGTCAGCGCCTCGCAGAGCACCGCCACGCCCGCCGGGCCGTAGCCCTCGTAGACGACGGTCTCGTAGTTGGCGGCGTCCTTGCCGGAACCGAAAGCCTTGTCGATGGCGGTCTTGATCTTGTCCTTGGGCATGGAATAGCCCTTGGCCTTCTCGATGGCGGCGGCCAGCGACGCGTTGTTGTCGGGGTTCGGGTCGCCACCCTCCTTGGCGGCCACGGTGATGTTGCGAGCCAGCTTGGAGAACAGAGCCGAGCGCTTAGCGTCCTGCGCGGCCTTGCGATGTTTGGTGGTTGCCCACTTAGAATGCCCTGACATGAATTAAGTCCCTTCGAAACGCGAATACAACAGCGGTTTATGGTACCACAAGGGCGCGAACGGGAAAACCCAGCTGCCGCGCTGCACGGTTTTTCTACGGAAGGGGCCGCGCGCAGAGAACGAGCGCATCGCCAGGTTTGTCGGATACGCGGCTGTGGCGCGCCCCTGGAAAGAAGCGCCACGTCCCGAGCAATCACCAACGGTATCCACAGATTTCCCAATTCGTGGGTTGCGCGGACTTCCATAAAGCACTATGATCGATCAACAATTGAACATGATCTTCAGGGCGGGGTGAAAGTCCCCACCGGTGGTACAGCCCACGATCCGCACGTCTTGCGCTTGCGGCTGATTCGGTGAAATTCCGAAGCCGACAGTTACAGTCTGGATGGAAGAAGATAGGAAGTGCTCCCCAGCGGAGCGCATCGGACAGTTAGAAGCCCTGGAACCTTTTGGTTTCAGGGCTTTTTTCGCAATCGTCCGCTCATCTTTTCGGAAGTGGCGCCCGAAGGTCGCAGCGATGCGTTGGAGGTGAGCGATGTCCCAGAAGTTAGAGCAACTCGCACGCGACGAAGCCTTCATGGCCCGTGCGCTGGTGCTTGCCGAGAGAGGGACTGGCTGGACCAGCCCAAACCCACTCGTAGGTGCCGTTATCGTGAAAGACGGCCGCATCATCGGCGAGGGCTGGCACACCGCATGCGGCCAGCCCCACGCGGAGCGGGAGGCGCTGGCCGCATGCGCCGAAGACCCCGCCGGAAGCACCCTGTACGTCACGCTGGAGCCGTGCTGCCATTGGGGCAAAACGCCACCCTGCACCGACGCTATCCTGGAAGCGGGCATTGCCCGCGTCGTCGTGGGCGCCCTTGACCCGAACCCTTTGGTGGCGGGCCAAGGGTGCGCGCAGCTGCGCGAGGCGGCCACGGTAGTGGAGACGGGGGTCCTGGAAGAGGGGTGCCGGCACCTCAACGAGGTATTCTTCCACTTCATTACCACCGGGCGCCCCTTGGTGGTGCTGAAATACGCCATGACCCTGGACGGGAAAGCGGCCACGCGCACGGGGGCATCCCGGTGGATCACCGGGCCCGAAGCGCGCGAGCGGGTGCATCGCGACCGACACCGGTTCGCAGCCATCATGGTGGGCATCGGCACCGCCCTAGCCGATGACCCCGCGCTTACCTGCCGCTTGGAAGGCGGCCCCTGGCGGCAGCCGCTGCGCATCGTGGTCGACTCCCAAGGGCGCTTGCCCCTGGATGCGTTGCTCGTGCGGACAGCCCAAGAGATACCGACGCTGGTGGCGGTGGGGCCGCAGGCGAGCGCCGAGCGCACAGGCGCCCTGCGCGAGGCCGGATGTTCAGTCTGGGCGTCGCCGCCGGCGGAAGGGGGCAACGGCGCAGTGAACCTGCCGGCCCTTCTCGATCACGCGGGCAGCTTGGGCATCGACTCGATCCTCGTCGAAGGCGGCCCTGCGCTGCACGGCGCCTTCATCGACGGCGGACTGGCGAACCGCGTGCAAGCCTATATCGCCCCGAAGCTTTTCGGGGGAGCAAGCGCGCCAGGGCCGGTGGCAGGTCGGGGCGTGGCGCTGCCCGCCGACGCGCTTCGCCTTTCCTCCCCCACCGTCACCGCCCTTGGGCCCGATCTGCTCTTAGAATGCGCCGTTTCCCCTTCAGTCGAAAGCGAGGCGACACCATGTTCACCGGCATTGTAGAGGAAATCGGCACCGTAAGGACGCTGCGCCGGGGCGCCCATTCGGCCGTTCTGTCCATTGACGCGCGCACCGTGCTCGAGCGAACTCGGCTGGGCGACTCCATCGCCGTGAACGGCGTCTGCCTCACCGTCACTTCGCTGGGAGCGACCCAGTTCAGCGCCGATGTCATGCACGAGACGTTGCGACGCAGCAACCTCGGCGCCCTGCATGCCGGCAGCCCCGTGAACCTGGAGAGGGCCATGGCGGCCGACGGGCGATTCGGCGGACACTTGGTGTCGGGGCACATCGACGCGGTGGGCACGATTCGCCGCATCCAGCGCGACGACAACGCCGTGTGGTACACCATCGGAGCCGATGCGACCACCCTGCGCCACATCATCATGAAGGGATCCATCGCCATCGACGGCGTCAGCCTCACGGTGGCGCGCCTGACCGACGCCGACTTCGCCGTGTCCATCATCCCCCACACCCGGGCCGAGACGACCCTTTCCCTCAAGCGCGTCGGCGATGAGGTGAACCTCGAAACCGATATGGTCGGGAAGTACGTCGAACGGTTCCTCGGCGCCCCCCTCCCCCCTCCATCCGCGACGGCCGAGAGCGGCGGTATCACCCAAGCATTTCTGACAGCGCATGGATTCTAACGAAGGAGCACCCCATGGAAGAGAACAAGTCATTCCAGTTCAGCACGATCGAAGAGGCGCTGGATGATTTGCGCGCGGGCAAGATCATTCTGTGCACCGACGACCCCGACCGCGAGAACGAAGGCGATTTCATCTGCGCAGCGCAGTTCGCCACCACCGAGAACGTGAACTTCATGGCAGTACACGGCAAGGGGCTCATCTGCATGCCCATGTCCGCCGAACTGTGCCAAAAGCTGGCGTTTCCCCAAATGGTCACCGAGAACACCGACAACCACGAAACCGCCTTCACCGTGTCCATCGACCACGTCGACACCACAACGGGCATCTCGGCGCAAGAGCGCGGGCTGACCGCGCGCGCCGTGGTGCAGCCCGGCGCCCGCCCGTCCGACTTCCGCCGGCCGGGCCATATGTTCCCGCTGATGGCAAAGGCCAACGGCGTGCTGGAGCGCAACGGCCACACCGAGGCCACAGTGGACCTGATGCGTCTGGCCGGTCTTGAGGAGTGCGGTCTGTGCTGCGAGATCATGCGCGAAGACGGCACCATGATGCGCACACCCGAGCTGATAGAGCTCGCCCGGCAATTCAATTTGAAGTTCATCTCCATCAAAGCGCTCCAGGACTACCGCAAGAAGCACGAATGCCACGTGGTGGAAGTGGCCGATACGGCAATGCCCACGCGCTACGGGGCATTTCGCGCCCACGCCTTCGTGAACAAGTTGAACGGCGAGCACCACGTGGCCCTGGTGAAAGGCGACATCGGAGACGGCGTCGATGTGCTGGTGCGCGTTCATTCCGAGTGCCTCACCGGCGATGCCTTCGGCAGCCTGCGCTGCGATTGCGGCCAGCAGCTGGCTGCAGCGATGGCCCAGGTGGAAGCCGAGGGGCGCGGGGTGGTGCTGTACATGCGCCAGGAAGGGCGCGGCATCGGGCTTGTGAACAAGCTGCGCGCCTACGAGCTGCAAGATGCCGGCATGGATACCCTGGAGGCCAACCTGGCCCTGGGCTTCGCGGGCGACCTGCGAGAATACTACATCGGCGCCCAAATTCTGCACGAGCTGGGCGTAAAGACCATGCGACTGCTTACGAACAACCCCGACAAAGTGTACCAATTGGGCGATTTCGGGCTGCAGATCACCGAACGCGTGCCCATCCAAATGCCTTTGACCAGCCACGATGAGTTCTATCTGCGCACCAAGCAGGAGAAGATGGGGCATTTGCTGTACTTCGATGAGGAGCGCCAGGCGTCCTAGCGCCTGTACAACTCGACTAAGGAAACCAACGTTTGGGAAAGGATCATCATGACGGTATTCGAAGGGAAGCTGGTATCGGAGAACATCAAGGTCGGCATCGTGGCCTCCCGCTTCAACGAGTTCATCACATCCAAGCTGATCGGGGGCGCCATGGACGGCCTTTTGCGCCACAACGTGCGCGAGCAGGACGTCGACATCGCCTGGGTGCCCGGCGCTTTCGAGGCGCCGCTTGCCGCGCAGAAGATGGCGCAATCGGGCCGCTATGACGCCGTCATCTGCCTGGGCGCCGTCATCCGCGGCGCCACGAGCCACTACGACCTGGTCTGCAACGAGGCCGCCAAGGGCATCGCCCACGTATCGCTGGAAAGCGGGGTGCCCGTTATGTTCGGCATCGTGACCACCGACACGATCGAGCAGGCAATCGAGCGTGCGGGCACCAAGGCGGGCAACAAAGGATTCGACTGCGCCACGTCGGCCATCGAGATGGTCAACCTTCTGCGGGAGATCGAAGGCTAGGGGCCCATGGGCGGCACGGTATTTTTCGACTACGATGGCACGCTCCACAATTCCATGCATCTGTACGGCCCGGCGTTTCGCCGCGCCTATGCTGCCTTGGTAACCGATGGCTGGGCCGCCCCGCGTACGTTCTCCGATGAGGAGATCGCCTCGTGGCTCGGATACTCCCCTGCCGCCATGTGGGCCTCCTTCATGCCCGAGCTGCCCGAAGCGATTTGGCAGCGCGCATCGGCCGCCATCGGAGAGGAGATGCGCCGCTTGCTCGCGGCGGGCGCAGGGCGCCTGTACCCCGGCGCGAAGGCCATGCTGGAATCCCTGCGCGAGGAGGGATGCACGCTCGTGTTCCTCTCAAATTGCAGCGGCTCCTACCGCGACGAGCACCTTGCCGCATTCGGCCTCGGCGGCCTGTTCACCGGCGCCTGGTGCGCCGAAGACTTCGAAGGGCTGGAGAAGTGGCAGATCTACCGGCAGATTTGCGCACGTTACCCGAAGCCCCACCTCATGGTCGGCGACCGGCACCACGATCAGGAGGTGGCCGTGCGCGGAAACATTCCCTTTGTCGGGTGCACCTACGGATTCGGAACGGCAGACGAGCTCAGCCGGGCGGACGTCCTGGTGAGCACGGCCCCCGAGATCGCAGGGGCCGTGCGGGCACTTACCGGGAAGCCGCGCGGGCACCCCTAGCCCTGGCCCTATCCCTCGTCCACCTTCGCGAGCAGCTCCTCGCGGCCGTTCACACCGAGCTTCTTGTAGATGCTCTTCACGTGGGTGCGCACGGTGGACTCGGAGATGACGAGCGTGGCGGCCACAAAGGCGATGCCGTGGCCGCGCCCCAGATACCCTAAAATCTCGCGCTCCCGCGGCGTTAGGCCGGCCTCGTCGGCCAAGGCCTCGCAGCGCGCCTGCACGCTTTGGGCCGGCGCGTCGGCCCCCGCGCCGGCATCCCGCGCGCCCAGCCCGTCGTCGGCCGCGCGCTCCCCCGCGCCCGCGCGCCAAAAGCCCCAGAGCGCCGCCGCGATGACGCCCACGAAGTAGAACGTGCTCACCACCAAGAGCGCCGGGCCGCCGCCCTCTTCCTGGAAGGGGGCGGTGGGCGCGCACCCCAGGCCCAGAAGCGAGAACAGCGCGAAGGCCGCCACCGCCGTGCCGAACACCGAGCCGGCCGAGAACTCCCGGGCATGGGCCACGGCCGCCAGGCTCGCCAGGGCGAGGATGGCCACGGCCCCGTAGAACACGTAGGTGAGCCACGCGGCGAAGAACATCGGCATCGTGGTGGCGGGGAAGCTGTTCAGCACGATGAGCACCAAGGCGAACGCCGGCACGAGCATCCGGTAGATGAGCGTGGTGAGCGGCCGGCTCGTGCGCAGAAGGCAGATGGGCAGCGCCACCACGGCCCCCAGCGCGCAGCCGAGCAGCTCCATGTTCACCACGTCGAACAGGATGAACTTCCGCGCCCCCATCATGAAGGCGAACACCATGAGGCCCGCCAGCGGCATGCCGGACACCGAGGCCAAAGACGCCAGCCGCGCCCGGCGCGTGGGGGCCGGAGATTCCGCCGCCTCCTGCACGGATGATGCCGCACCAGCCGCCTTGGCCCCGCCGCCCAGATCTCCCGGGCGCGCGCCGCCCCGCGGGCGCTTCCACGCCGCCAGGCAGGGCACGGGGAAGCTCGCCAGCACCAGCACCACGAACACGATGAGCCCCACGCCGAAGGTGGTGGAGGACAGCAGAAGCCCCACGAGCGCCGCGCAGCCCACGGAAAGGGCGCACCACAAAAGCGCCTGGCGCAGGTCGTAGGCGGCCATGTAGCTGCCCCACAGCACCGCCAGCTCCACGGTGCCCGCCGCCAACAGAAAACCCGAAAGAGCCCCCACAGCCCCCGTGCCCACGCCCGGCAGCGCCGCCGCGGCTATGAGCAGGCCGTAGCCCGTAAGATAAGCGGCCACGCCGGCCACCACCCAGCCGCGGCCCAAGAGCCTCTCGGGACAGCGCCGCCCCGAGGCCAGCGCGGCGAGCGTGCCCAATACGAGTGTGGAGAAAAGCATCGTGTTCGCGAAGGGCGCCATGAACGTGGGCACGTCGAAGACGCCGGTCTCGAAGAGCAGATGGTTCGGCGAGTAGATGGGAATGGTGGCCAGAAACGCTATGAGCGTGAGCGCCTCGAGCCTGAAGTATTTGGAAAGCGGCAACCTGTACCCTCCCTGGCTTGTCGCGGCTTCGTCGGGCACCAGTATAGCGAAACTTTCCGAAGTTGCCACGGCGTTACCGAGCCGTCATTCTGGCCCTGTGGCGCTGACCTGCGGTTTATTTCCATCTCCCCCATTTCCGCGAGGGCGCTTTCCGGGAAATCCCCCAAGCTGACGATTCCTCGCGGGCCGCTCGCGGTGCCATCATGGGCCCCGGCGCCGCACCAAGGCGAGCGACGAGAAGGCCGGGGAGTCGCCCCGAGCGCCCCGCCGGCCGCACCGCCGAGCTTCGGTGCACGCCGACCGATACGCCCCGATACCAAGGGAGGATATGGGAACTATGGAGAAGACAACCAAGGGCATGTCCCGCCGCTCGTTCATCGGCATGGGCGCCGTGGCCGCCATGGCCGCCGGAGCCGCCGGGCTCGCCGGCTGCGCGCCGGCAGGCGGCGACAGCACCGCCAAGACCGAAGACGGCGGCCACATCGAGAGCGCGGGCAGCTCCGCGCCCAGCGATGTGCACATCCACAACGTCACCGACACCAGCTGGATGACCCCGCCGGCCGAGGTGACCGACTTCGCCAAGGAATGGGACTGCGAGGCAGTGGTCTGCGGCCATGGCTTCGCCGGCATCACCGCCTGCCGCGAGCTGGCCGAGCAGGGCAAGAAGGTCATCCTCATCGAGAAGCAGCCCGAGGACACCTACGCCGCCGTGGGCAACGAGTTCGCCTCGCTGAACGCCAAGATCCTCCAGGAGCGCGGCGTGCCCCACATCGATCCGGTGGAGTTCTACCAGAACTTCATGAAGATCACCTCCAACATGCCCAACCCCACGCTGGTCATGAAGTTCGCCCAGAACTCCGAGGAGAACTCCAACTGGTACCTCGATCGTTTGACCGAGGAGGACTTCGCCACCATGACCACGGCGTTCTTCCCGCCCACCGAGCACCAGATGGGCGAGCTGTCGGGCATCAAGTTCTGGCCGAGCGTGTGCTCGTTCTACGGCGAGTGCAACCAGACGAAGATCCAGATGTACAACCAGGCCGCGGCCGAGGAGGCCGGCGCCGAGTTCCACTTCGCCACCACCGCCGAGTACATCATCATGCAGGACGGTGCCGTGGCGGGTCTTGTGGCCTCTGACGCGGACGGCTACATCAAGATCAACTGCAAAGCCGTGGTCTGCGCCTGCGGCGGCATGGGCGGCAACCCCGAGATGATGACCTACTTCATGCCCGACATGGCCCAGGCCCTCACCGGCGAAGATGCGCTCACCTCCATGTCCGCCAACGACGGCCGCGGCGTGCAAATGGCCTACTGGGCCGGTGCGCACCTGGAAACCACGCCGGTGGCCGGCATGAACATGAAGGGCCTCGCCGTACCCGGCAAGATGAACTGCCTGCCCCAGGCCGTGTGGATCGACGAGAACGGCCGCCGCTTCGCCAACGAGTACTACCCCACGAGCGAGCAGCGCGGCTACCAGACGGTGTTCATGAGCCGCAAGACGAAGTACGCCGTGGTGGACAACAACTTCACCGAGTACCGCCAGTACACCCTGCCCCAGCACGCCGGCTTCACCGCCAATGAGGAGAACATCGCCTCCCTGCGCGACTCGCTCGACAAGGCCTACGCGAAGTTCAAGGGCACCTACGAGGAACCGGAGCAGGAAGAGGGCCAGGGCGGCCCGGGCGGTGGCGGCCCCATGACCCAGGTGGAGTGGATCGCCGACGACACCCTGGAGGGCCTGGCCGGCCAGATGGGGCTTTCCGGCGACGCCGCCACGGAGTTCGTCGCCCAGATCGAGCGATGGAACGGCTACTGCGAGGCCGGCGTCGACGAGGAGTTCGGCCGCGCCGCTGAGGTGCTCTTCCCGGTGAAGGACGGCCCCTTCTACGCCTGCACCTTCGACCCGGTGCTCGGCGAGACCATGGTCACCATGGGCGGCATCATCACCGACGGCGAGCAGAACGCCGTGGATGCGAACTACGAGCCCATCCCCGGCCTGTACATGGCCGGCAACGACTGCGGCCGCCGTTTCGGCACCGAGTACGTGACCCCCATCCCCGGCTGCTCGCTGGCCTTCGCCCTGGTGCTCGGCCGCGAGTGCGGCAAGTCCGTGGCGAAATTCCTCGGCTAGAAACGGCAGAGACGGGTGCCGCCGCTGGCCGCGCCCGTCTCACCCGAAATGCCTTTCCCGCTGCGGGGTCCGCCCTCACGGCTCCCGCAGATCATCGACAAAGCCCCCGGCCGTCCCTCCCCGGCCGGGGGCTTTCCTGTCGCAACCTCTCCAAACTGCGGAAATCTACTCCTCCCGCAGCCAGAGGCCCGTCTTGCCGCCGTCCTTCTTCAGCAGGCGCACATCGGAAATTTCCATGCCGCGGTCCACGGCCTTGCACATATCGTACACGGTCAGGCACGTCACGGAAGCCGCCGTGAGCGCCTCCATCTCGATGCCGGTCTTGCCCGTGACGCCGCACGTCGTAGTCACGTGAATACCCACGCGCCCGTCTTCCCGCTCGCCCTCGCGCACGGGCGCGCACTCCACCTTGGCCTTGGTGATGTTCAGCGGGTGGCACATGGGGATAAGCTCGCTCGTTTTCTTCGCGGCCATCACTCCGGCCACCCGGGCGCAGGCGAGCACATCGCCCTTGGCCGCCTTGCCCTCCACGATAAGGGCCAGCGTCTCCGGCTTCATGGAGATGAAGCCCTCGGCCACGGCCACGCGCTCGGTGTCGGCCTTTTGCGACACGTCCACCATGCGCACGTCGCCGTTCTCGTCGATATGGGTCAGCTGCTCGGTCATTGCAATTCCTTTCTAGCAGGTTCGGAAGGCATTCTTGGAAGAGGAGGGTTCGCGCTCGGGGCGAGGGTCCGCGCGGAGTTCCGCAGCGACTGGAACAGCCCAGTGGGCTGTTCCACCAAGCGAGGACTGTCTGAGCACGGCGCCCTTGCCCCGAGCGCGAACCCGGACAACCCGGAAGAAAGCTAGCCGCCGATCTGGCTCATCTTGCGGTCGGTGCCCACTTTGTCGTGGTGGTCGTCGGGCTTGGCGCCCAAGGCCGTCAGCAGCACATCGCGCACCGCCGCGTCGTCGCCCTCGCGCAGGGCCGTGCGCACGTCGTACTCCGTATCGGAGAACAGGCACGGCCGCACCTTGCCGTCGGCGGTCACGCGCAGGCGGTTGCACTCGCTGCAGAAGTGGCGCGACAACGGGCTGATGAAGCCCACGGTTCCCAGCGCGTCGGTAAACTCGAAATAGCGAGCCGGGCCCCAGCCCAAAGGTTTGGTCACCCCTGCCGGGCGCAGCTCGGGCAGCCCCGCCGCACGGGCGCGTTCGTTGATGATGTCGAACAGCTCCTCGGAGGGGATGACATCCTCCTTGCCCCAGCCGGTGCCGGCGTCCTCGCTCGTATCGCCCACGGGCATGTACTCGATGAAGCGCACGTGCAGCGGCCGATCGATGGAGAGCTTCGCGAACTCCAAAAAGTCCTGGTCAAGGCTGCGCACGGCCACGGCGTTCACCTTCACGGGATTGAGCCCTGCGGCGAGCGCCGCGTCGATGCCGGCGAGGGTGTCCTCCAAACGGCCCGTGCGCGTGATCTCGTGGAACTGCACCGGATCCAGGGTGTCAAGCGAGATGTTGACCCGCGAAAGCCCCGCTGCCTTCAAATCGCCGATCATCCGGGGCAGAAGCACCCCGTTGGTGGTCATGGAGACGTTCTCGATGCCCTCGATGCCGGTGATGGCGTCCACCAGCTCCACCACGCCCTTGCGCACCAACGGCTCGCCGCCCGTGAGGCGAACCGAGCGGATGCCGAGCCCGGCGGCCACGGCCACCAGCCGCTCGATCTCCTCGATGCGCAGGATCTCGTCATGGGACATCGCGCACACGCCCTCCTCGGGCATGCAGTAGACGCAGCGGAAATTGCAGCGATCCGTCAGCGATATGCGCAGATAATCGATAGTACGACCGTGTGAGTCTTTCAAAGTCACCCCTCGCAACGTGTTTTGACTGCTTATTATATCGAACTCGAAATAAACCGCAATCCGCATCGAGGAGCGCCGCGAGATATCCTACCCCTCGGCCGCCGTGACGTCATCCACCATGGCAATCAGCTCCTGCTGGGAATGAACGCCCAGCTTGCCGTAGACGTTGCGCGTATGGGTGCGCACCGTGTTCCAGGAGATGCTGAGCTTGCTCGCCGTGGTGGACGAGTTGTAGCCCATGGCCAGACAGCGCAGCACGTCGGTCTCCCGGGGAGAGAGCTGGTAGTCTGCGGCCAAAGCCTCGATCGCCAGACCGAAGCGTCCCTTGCGCACCGGCTCGTCCTCGCGGGCCGGCCCCTCGCTCTCGGCGGCAAGATCCCTCATCAGCAGCTCGTCAAGCGAAGGGGCGCCCTCCTCCCCCGGCGCGAAGAGCCGGTCGAACTCGCGCTCCGAGAAGATGAGAAAGGCGCAGGCCAGCACGATGAGCGCCATGATCATATAGGCGAAGACCTCGCCGACGGCGCCGAACAGCGTCCCTACAAGCTGCGCCCCGAAGAGCCAGCCGATGCCGTTGCCGAGCTGGTAGGCGCCGTAGCCGTAGCCGAACACGATGACCGCGGAGGTGCGCCGCTGGAAGACGATGAAGGCGAGAATGCACCACAGAAACAACTCGAACACGACGCTGGACAGCGACACCACCTGGGCGATCACGGTATGCAGCACCGTCACCAAAGGCAGGCAGGCGACAAGCGCCACGGAAGCCACCATCACCACCGAGTACAGTTTCCCAAAGTTGAGCCGATCCCCCTCGGTGCCCACGGCCACCACCGCCAGAACCAACGCCAGAAGCATGCGCGCGAGCATGACGAGACGCGAGCCGGACAGCGTCGTCTCGATGGAGGACACCGCCACCGTGGATGCGTACACCGAGGACACGATGCAGGAGAACACGAAGACGACGGCCAAAAGTTTCCAGAACGATTTCGGCAGCGACCGGCGCGAATGGTCACGCGCGAGCGTGGGCGTCGGCTGCTCGATATGACGGGAGAACGATGCCAAGATGCCGGCCGCCAAAGGCAGCAGCACGAACGCGGCCATGCCCGCCAAGCTGGGACCGCCGGGAACCGGCGCCCAGGCGGGCGATCCCAGCACAATGAAGAAGGAGGCTCCCACGACGAACTGGGAGTAGGCCACGTACAGGATGACCTGGCGCGGCGGCAGCGCGCCGTAGAGCTGCCCGCAACGCAGGGCGATCGCCCCGAGCCCCACGCCGAATAGTATGCCGCCGATGAAGAAAAGCGATCGGATAACGGGATAAGGCAGCATCGGCGTCAAATAATAGGGCCCGATAAGTATGACGATGAGGGCGCCGAACGAGGAGACCGCCCCCGCCCAAAGGCACGCCGTCGGGCGCTCGAGCCACGAGCGCACCCGGGGCACCGCGAACGTGGACAGGAGCATGAGGCCGCCGGCCGACAGGCTCGTGGTCACCGTCAGCACCGAAAGGTTTCCGCCGTTGGTCTCGCTATCAGACAGCCACGCCGTTCCCGAGCTCGCTATATAGACCGAAGCTAGCAGGGCCCCCAAGGCCATGTACGGCAATGCCGGCCACGCGCGCACGAGCTTCGCCATGAAATTTTTCGTCTCGGCCATCACTGCCCTCCCTAGCGCAAGGAGCGCCCGGCGACAGCCGAGCGCTCCTCGATGTGATCCGATTGGCCTACGATACCATTTCCGGCTCGTCGGAGATGGCGGGAGTCGGGTCGTTGGACGCGGACACGGCATCCTCGGCGCTCCGGTCGACCAACGCCCGGCCCACGCGGCAGAGGGCATAGCCGACGAACACCACCGAGTACACGGCCACCGAGGCCTGGGCAGCAAGGCCGCCATGCAGGGCCGAGGGCAAAAGCATCAGCAGCAGGTGCACGTACACCAGCCCGAAGAACGGGTAGGCCAGCTTCTGCACCTTCTTCCACGAGGCCGTGGACATCTGCCGCTTCACGAAGGCGAAGGACGTCACGCCGAGCACGACGAGCAGCACGAGCAGCACGACCGCCAAAACGAAGGCGCCCATGACGTTGCCCCCGATCTCGCCGCCGCCGAGAAGGCGCGGCAGGTAGCTCTCCAGGTACACGGCCATGTGCCCGAGCGAGAGGAACCACGCCACGATGGACAGCTCGCTGCGCACGGGCTTCAGCCAGTGATAGGCGCGGCCGCCTCGGTTCAGGCATCCGATGAACATGACGACCACGAACAGGGCCAGCGACAGCTCGCACTTCTGGATGAGGACGAACAGCGGGCTCCAAATGGCGCGCGGCAGCCCGAAGAACACGCCGTACACGTAGACGACGTCGATGGCGATGGCGGCGGCGTAGAACGCGACCGGAAGCGCCTTCAGAGGATTGCGCAGGGCGAAGCAGCCGACGATGGTGACTGCAAGGATGATCGCGAAGTCCATGTTACCTCTCCTCTCGCACCTCGAGGCGCTGCTCGAGCTCGACGGCGATAGCATCCAAAAGCTCGGCGTCCTCGAGGAAGAAACCCTTGGAAATCTTCAAGACGCCCCGATAGAAGCGCGTCTCCAAAAGCAGAAGCGCCAGATCCTGGAACGTGTCGAACCACGAGAGGATATGGTCGGCGAGGAACGCGCGGGATGTGCGAACCTGACGCAGGGCCTCCGCGTCGTCGCCGGCCTCAAGGGCGGCAATGATGCGATCCGAGAGCACCACGAGGAACTCGCACATGAACGACAGGTGATCGTGGGGGAAGTCGTAGCCCTCGGCCTTGGCCACGTGGTTGGCCTTGTACAGCTGGAAAACCTCGTGGTAGGCGTCCTGGAACATGAGCCCCTCTTCGCTCGTGTGCACGCTCTCGTAGGGCACCGCGTAGCGGCCCTTCCACGAGGAGGTTCCGGCGAAGGCGGAAGTGAAGTCCACGGCCAGCGCCTGGCGCGTGCCGGAGTTCCGCTTGCGCAAATAGCGCGTGATATCGTTCACCCCGTCGGCGAATAGCTCGTTCACATCGGCATATTCCGACCAATCCATCTCGGCGATGTTATCGATTTGCTCAGCCGTCAACGGCCGGAAGTAGATGGCCGCCAAAAGGTCGTAGAACGCCGCGCGACCCTTGAGGGCCGCGATCATGTCCTCCGTCACCACAGCCTCATCGGCCGCAGCGACGCTCATCTCATCTACCATCTATCCCCTCTCCTCTCAGACTCGCCCGTCCTCGTTGGGCACAAACCGCGTAGCGCCAGAGCGCTCCGCAGGACAGGAACTGCGACCTCGAAAAAGCAGCGCACCGGCGCACCAAAGCAGCAGCCCCCGTCCTGCGGGTTCAAACTGCGAACCCGCAAGAGCGCCCGACCGCCAAAAGGGAGGGAGCGACGGTCGGGGCAACCGAAAACCGAGGGGCGCACCTACGGGCTGGTGCAAGCGTACCCCTCACGCAAAATGGCTACTTCTTCTCGTAGCGGGTGACCTCGACGGGCTCCTCCTGCCACTTGGCGGTCTTCTCTGAGAGGATGTAGACCGTCGTGGGATGCAGGTCGGCCGGATCGAACAGGTAGTGCGCGTTCTCGCCGGCGGCGGCCACGACCTTCGCGGCCTCGGAGTTCGGATCGTCCAAGTCTCCGAAGGTGCGAGCGCCGCAGCAGCAGTTGTGCACGCAGGCCGGCACCCAGTTCTCGTCGTTTTTGCGCTGGAAGCACAGCGTGCACTTCTCGATGGTGTTGGTCTTCGGGCTCAGCTGGCGCACGCCGTAGGGGCAGCCCGTCAGGCAGCTCTCGCAGCCGATGCAGTCCTCGGCGTTCACGAGCACGATGCCGGTCTCCTCGTCGCGGTAGGAGGCGCCGGTGGGGCACACCTCGATGCAGCCGGGGTTCTCGCACTGCTGGCACTGCATGGGCAGCCAGTACATCTCGATGTCCGGGAAGGTGCCCACAGGGCCCACGGCCGACACGTGGTTGCGCACCACGCCCAGGTTCATCTGGTTCTCCATCTTGCAGGCGGCCACGCAGGAGTCGCAGCCCGAGCAGCGGTCCAGGTCGATGACAAGCGTATTTTTCATTAGAACACATCCTTCGTCTGGGCTTCAGCGAGCATTTCCTGAGTGGGCATGAAGGGCTCGAACTCCTCGGCCTCCACCCAAATGTTGGCAGGACGCTCGGACTTCTCGATCTTCACCGTGAAGCCGCGGTTGGTATAGGAACCGTACACCTCGTTGAAGGGGGCGTCGTTCTTGGTGAGCACGTTGACGTTGCACTCGCGCCAGCCGCCGGTGGGGTTGGCCTGAGAGGCGTCGTAGCACTCGGGGTTCCAGAAGCGCTCCATCCACACGGTCTTGGGGTGGACGCCCTCGGTCAGGTAGGCGCGGGCGTGCACCTCGCCGCGGCGGCTGGTGACCTTGACCCAGTCCATGTGCTCGATGCCGAGCTCCTTGGCGCTGGTCGGGTTGATGCGGATCTCGGCGCAGGGGAACAGCTCGCGGCTGAAGGGAGCATGGCGCATGGTGCCGTGGTGGAAGTAGGGCACACGTCCGCTCGTGAGCACGAACGGGTACTCGGGATCGTAGCCCGGCATGCCCTCGTAGGGGGACTCGACCGGCTCGATGGGCACGCAGATGGGGCTGTAGTCCTCGCAGGCCTCCTGAGGCTCCGGATAGCAGTACGGGTACCCGTTGCGAGCCATGCGGATGAGCATCTGGCAGTAGGTCTCCACCTTGCGGGACTCGGTGGCGAAGCCGGAGGGCAGGCCGTCGTCGGCGATCTGCTCGTGCTGGTTGTAGTTCCAATAGTCGGGGGTCACGAACGGCACGTACTCGTCGGTGTTCGCCTGCAGGGTCTCCCAGTCGGGAGCGCCAAGCGTGTCGGCAACGCCCTGCTTGACCTCGGCCTCGGTGGCGCTGCCCAGATAAGCCGTGCCATCGCCCAATTCCAGGCCGTTCGGGATGTGGCCGCCCCACATCTCGCGGCACTTGGCCACCACCTGGGCCGCCGGGATGGAGTGCGACACGGTCTCGCCGATGTGCACGCACTCGTTCTGCAGCCACTGGGTGTCCAGCTGGGTCATGTTCACCATGGGCTCTTCCAGCCACTCGCGCAGCGGGAAGACCAGATCGCACGCCTCGATGTGGAAGGAGGTGAGCATCGGGTACTGGCCGATGATGTAGTCCACCTCGGGGAACACGTCGTACCAGGACTTCGCGTTGCCGAGCATGGCCAGCTTGTTGCCGGACATGTCGAACCACACGCGCGGCTTGAAGGGCTCGCCGGTGGCGATGGCGTTGCGCACCGTAGGGATGTGGGAGTGGCACCAGGCGTAGAGGCCCTTATGATCCTTCATGCCCAGACGATCCTGCAGAAGCTTGTTCAGGATGCGCTGGGAGTCGGGCATGGCCTCGCCGAGCTGCTTGATGCGCGCCTCGTTCTCGGCATCGGACATGCCGATGACCGCGCCGACGCCGTACATGTCGGAGAACATGCCGCCGAAGCCGTTGTTGTAGGTGACCGGGCGCAGCAGCTTGGTCTCACCGGTGTCGGTCATGGTGGCGAAGTAGCCGCCGCCCTTCTGGGTCATGGTGACGCCGGGCTTGTTGATGCGGCCCATGATGGAGTCGAGGCCCATGCAGCCGAGCGGCACCTGGGAGGCGGACTCGGTCATGTCCGACGCCACGCCGTTGGCGATGCCGCCGTTGTTCTCGACGTAGAGCTTGATGGCCTCCTCGATCTTATCCGCTTGCAGCCAGCACTCCTCGGCCGTCTTCTCGAGCGTCCAGGGATCGGCCTCCTCCTTGTAGATCTGACCGGCGGTCTTGTACTGCTTGCCGTTGAACTCGCCGGCCCAGAAGATCTCGGGATCCACGGCCGAATCGGCGGGAGCGGAGTACTCGAAGGGCGCTACGGCGTTCGTCTTCAGATCGAAGCACACGTAGGCCGGGGTGTTCTCGGGCGTCGTCTGCTGGAAGTCCGGGAACAGCTCTTGGGCGCGCACGGGCAGCTTCGTGTCCGGGTCGATGAGGAACGGCAGGTTCGTCCAGTACTTCGTGAACTCCTCGTCGTAGAGCTTGTTCTCGAAGATGTAGCGGAACCACGAGAGCAGAAGCTTCGTGTCGGTGCCGGGACGTACGGGCAGCCACACGTCGGCCTTCACGGCGTCGGGCGAGAAGTTCGGGTCGACGACCACGGTCTTCACGCCGGCGGCGCGGAGCTCCGCCATGCCGCGGCCGGACTCAGCGGTCTCGGACACGGAGGGCTGGGCGCCCCAGATGACCACGACCTCGGTCTTGTTGTCGTTCACCTTGAAGATCTCCTGGACGGCGTTGTCGGCGATGGACTGGTCGTCGCCGCCGTAGAAGAGCTTCGAGAGGGCCCAACGGGGCAGGTAGCACTGGGCGCAGCCGGGCTCGAAGACGGTCGGGCTACCGAAGGCCATGGGAAGCGTCATGGCCTCCATGAACGAGTAGGAGCCGCCGCCGCCCACGCTGGCGAAGAACGCGTAGTTGCCGTACTGGTCGATAGCGTCCTTGATATGGGTGGCCGCCTCGGTGATGGCCTCGTCCCAGGAGATGACCTCCCACTTGTTCTCGCCGCGCTCGCCGGCCCGGCGCAGGGGGTGCAGGATGCGGCGCGGGCTGTACATGGTGTGCAGCTGGTTGAGGCCCTTGATGCAGAGGCTGCCGCGGGACACCGGGGCCTCCGGATCGCCCTCGAGCCGCACGACCACGCCGTCCTTCAGGTAGGCGATGGCCGGGCACATCTGAATGCAGCCATGGCAGCTCGTGCGCATCTTCGTCAGGCCCTCGGTACTCGAGACGCCCGCCTCGCCGGTGCCGGCGAGCTCCTCTTCCGGCGCAGCTTCCTGCATGCAGCCGGCCATGGAGGCGCCCACCGCAGCGGCCGCGCCCGCGAGAGCGGACACTTTGACGAAGCTGCGACGTGTCAAATTCGTTTTTGACATATTGTCTTCCTCTCCTCTTGCTTACACGTGATTACGCTTGTCCGTTCACCTTCAGATCTTCCAGAAACTCCCTTCCCTCCTCGGTCAACGTCCAACCTTCTTTCCAAACCAGAGCGCCAGCGCGCTCGAGCTTGTCCACAAATACCGACGGCTGCATGGTCTCGACGCGACCGTCGATCACCGTCTGAAGAGCGGGCCTGCCCAAGAGCAGCTCCTCGATCTGCCCGTAGGGGCGCGGGGCCGCCTCGACGAATTCCAAAAGTTCGATGTGAGTAGTAACCCTCTCCGGTACCAACAATCAGCAGAATCTGGTACCGCCAGTCAGCGGGCTTGGTACCCTGGGTAAGATAAATTGGTACCGCCGCC